>DASZXF010000977.1:0-8347 GCA_035546055.1 Ktedonobacteraceae bacterium | reverse complement strand
GTAAACGGTCATCTCACCCGCCTGGGACTGCGCGCCTACTTTGACCACCTGGCCTGTGGTGACGAGGTGGAGCACACCAAGCCTTACCCTGATACCTATCTCAAAGCCCTGGAGAAGCTCGAAATCAGCGCTGACCAGGCGATAGCCTTTGAGGATTCGGTCAATGGCATGCTCGCGGCGCGCAGTGCCGGCATCTTTTGCGTCGTTGTGCCCAACAGCCTGACACGCTACCTCACCTTTGGCCAGGTCGATCTGCGCGTCACTTCGCTGGCCGATATCTCATTAGATGTGCTGGAACAGCACCTCAAGTAGTTCCACAGAAGAAAAAGCCGGGATAGCACACATTCTTTCACCCTTTGATTGAGGAATGAAAGAGCATGTGCCGTCCCGGCTTCTCCGTAGCTTTTAAGGCTTAATTGATACGCTTTTCCTGGCCCGCCCATTCACGATCACGCAGAACATATTTCTGCACTTTGCCGGTTGATGTCTTGGGCAGAGGACCGAAGCTGACCGCAGCGGGACATTTGAAGTGGGCCAGGCGCTCGCGACAAAAGGCGATGATCTCTTCTTCGCTGGCCTGCTGACCTTCTTTGAGAGTGACAAAGGCTTTGGGACGCTCGCCCCAGGTAGCATCCGGTATGGCGATGATGGCGCATTCGAGTACAGCGGGATGCTGAGCGACCGTCTGCTCAACCTCAATGGTAGAAATATTTTCGCCACCGGAGATGATAATGTCCTTGGCGCGGTCACGCAGTTCAATATAGCTATCGGCATGCCAGACGCCGATATCGCCGGAGTGGAACCAGCCGCCGGCGAAAGACTTCTCGGTAGCCTCGGGATTGTTATAATATCCCCTGGCGACGTTATTGCCGCGCATAACAACCTCGCCCATGCTCGCGGCATCTCGGGGCACATCCTGCATCTGAGGATCGACAATGCGCGCGCGTTCGGCGGTGACCATACCCTGCCCCTGACGCGCCAGCAGACGAGCCTGCTCCTCGGCGGGCAATTCGTCCCACGCGCTATGCCATTCGCAAACCGTGTAAGGACCGTAAGTCTCGGTCAGACCATAGACGTGAACGGCGTGAATGTTGAGCTTTTTCAACTGAGCCAGCAACGTCGGCGAAGGTGGCGCGCCCGCGATGGTGGCCGTGATTTCACGCTCCAGAGGATGTGCTTTGGGATGGTTAGCCAGAAAAATATGTACTGTGGGCGCGCCATTGTAATGAGTAATGCCCTCCTGCGCGAAGAGATCCCAGATGCGCGAGGGATCGACCTGGCGCAAGCATACATGCGTGGCGCCAATCGCGGTGACTCCCCAGGTGAAGCACCAGCCGTTACAATGGAACATCGGCAGGGTCCATAAATAGACGCTCTTACTGCTCATGCCTGTCTCCATGACCTCGGAGAGCGCGTTGAGGTAGCCGCCGCGATAGGTATACATCACCCCTTTGGGATTGCCCGTTGTACCGGAGGTGTAGTTGATCGAAATCGTCTCTTCCTCGTCTTCCAGCCAGCTTTCCACCGGTTCAGGCGAGCCGCCAGCCAGGAATTGCTCGTAAGGGTCTGCGGGATCGCCGCTGTCCGCGATATGCACCACGCGCACGCCATCCAGATTCAGCGGCGCGACCGTGGGATAGAGTTCGTCGTCAACGAAAAGAAAGGTCGAGCCAGAATGGCGCAGAATGTACTCGATTTCACCGCCGCTCAGACGGGTGTTGATAGCAACCAGGATGCCCCCGGCGGCGGGCACGCCAAAATGAGCCTCCAGCAGCGGCGGAATGTTGGGACAAAGAAACGCCACGCGATCATGCTTCTGCATCCCGGCTGCTCGCAGAGCAGAGGCCAGACGGTAGACACGTCCGGCAAACTCCTGATATGTATAACGACGCTGGCCATGCACAACCGCGACTTTGTGGGGAAAGACCAGCGCGCTGCGCTCGACAAAACTGACAGGCGTAAGTTCAGTGCGATAAACTTTTTCGCTCATGCGCAACTCCTTGCAAAATACTAGCGGGACGGTGCTGTATCATGCTGTATAGTATATGCACCAGCCAACCTTTTATACAAGCAGCCATTCCCCCTCCGAACCTTTCCCTTATTCAGCGAAAAACTTTGCGCTCAGGCTTTCAGCCGCTGAATAATGCGCACGATATCCCTGGCAAAGGCGTCATCCAGCGGCGCGGGATAGAGGAGAAAGCGATACCACTTGGCGCCGTAGATGAGGTCAGCCAGCACTTCCAGATTGGTGTCGGGGGCCAGTTCGCCGCGCCGCTGGCCGCGCCGCAGCAACTCCACCAGATCGTCCTTCCTGGGCACAATAAAGGCCTGCTGAAACTCATGGGCAAAAGCAGGGTCCAGTTGCGCTTCCGCCGCCAATCCGCTCAGCACAGTGCCCGCCTTGCCCTGTAAATCGGGAAAGGCCTGCCGAAAATAGGTGAGAAGATCTTCCCCCAGAGAACCGGTATCTGGAAAAGGCGTATGCTCACTGCTAAACGCGGTCAGCGCTTCCAGGGCCAGCGCAGCCTTGGAGGGCCACCAGCGGTAAATGGTCTTTTTTCCCACGCCGGCCCGCGCCGCGATGGCTTCAATCGTCATGGCACGATAGCCAACCTCCTCAAGAACATCTATGGTCGCCTGCACAATCGCCCGGTGCGACTGGTCGCTGCGCCTGCGCCCCGGCCCGCTCGCCCCCGGCAGCTTTTCCTGTTCAGCCATCTCTCCCCTCTTCTTTGCTTGACTCATCTTCTTCTTTACAGAAACGGTACGTATCGTCTATTATATTGCGGCACGCAGCGTATCCGAATCATTGTAGCAAGAAAGGGATGCAGGGGCAAGTATCCAGCCCGCTCTGTCAGGGCTTTTTCGCCCGTTTTGCCTCTACTCATGAGTCATTCCCAATTGGAACGAATGATGCAGGACCAGCCGGGCCGCGCCCGGCTGGTCCTGCATCATTCGTCTTTTGGTGGTGGGGAGGCATGGCAAGCAACAGAAGGAAAACCATCGAAAGAGGAAAAAGCGATATATTAAAAAGCCCTGCCGCTCTGTTTTCTGATGGGAGAAACAAAAAGCAAATGCAAGGGAGGAAGGAAAGGCAGTCAACGGGATGCTACATACATAAAAATTGATGAAGAATGTATGTAGCACCGTTGCCGGTCTGCGGTGCCAGGAGTAACTCTACATTGAGCGTCCGAAGGATGAGCTTTTACGCGCCAGCGAAGGGGCCGTCGCTGGACCAGCCGTGCCCTTCCCAGAAGATGATGCCGTGGTCGCTATCATCGGGATGGGGAGCGGTATAAGCGAAAGAAGGATAGGTGTCCTTGCTATGCGCGCCGGTATGTCCAAAGAGGGCAAACTGGTTTTGCAGTTCATGGAGCAAGGCTTCTCCGCAGGTCAGGCAAAAGCTCCCGCTGCGCTGGGGTGTTTCGTCCAGCAAAGCGAGATGAATTTCTGCCGTATTACCGCAGCGAGCGCAGTGAGCGCTGGCGTGGATCGTCTCTTCGGAAGAAGATAGCCCAAAGTTGTTCTGTCCCATAAATAACCTCCTGGTTCTAGAGCAGGTGTGCATGACCACTGTATGCAGGTGGGGCTGTACGTCGCTTACGTATCCTGAAGAGCATGGCAGCGGTCAGGATCACCCTCTGCCCATCTGGGATTGGATACATACATACTATACCTTGCCCGCGCTGCCTTTTCAAGCTCTTGCCCCGATTGTACACGTACCGGCCAGGGAAAAGGTAGACATTGATCCGCTTCGCAGTCACGCTGTTGTTAGCAGACAGCAGGTTAGATCAGCGGGCGCAGGGGCGAGAGGATGGCTTCCGCGAAAATTTTGAGCAGTGAACGACGCTTCCACCGGGCATAGGTCAATTCGCGCGCGTTGGTCGAGTCCTGGAGAAAAATGTCCTCCATTTGCCGGGCCAGGGCGGCGTCGTAGATTTCTACATTCACCTCGAAGTTGCCTAACATGCTTAAACGATCCAGATTGGCGGTGCCGATGGTGGACCAGATGCCATCGATGGTGGCGGTTTTGGCGTGGACCATGGCGTTCTGGTAGAGAAAGAGGCGGATACCTCCGGCCAGACATTGCGTGTAGAGGCCGCGCGCCAGCCAGTCGGCCAGGATGTGATTGGAGGTCGCGGGCAGGAGCACTCGCACGTCAACCCCGCGCGCGGCTGCCTGTAAAAGCGCCTGGAGAATAATGCGGTCGGGGATGAAGTAGGCGTGCGTCAGGTAAATGTGCTTGTTGGCGCGATGAATGGCCTCCAGATACGAATTGCGAATCGGGAAGACCAGCAGATGCGGATCATTGCGATGTACGACGATCAGCGGATCCCAATCGCGCTCGCTTGACTCTGGCAAAACGGGCAAACTGCGTTTGCGCTTACGATACATGTTCCAGAAATCAATGCAGACGCTTTCGAGTTCATGAGCATCTCTGCCCTCGATTTTGATGTGCGTATCACGCCATTCGGTAGCATAGCGCGCTCCGACGTTATAGCCGCCGACGAAGGCGATTTCGCCATCTACGACCAGGATTTTCCGATGGTCGCGTGCGTAGCCGCTCAAATAAAACGGCTGGCGTAGCCAGGCCAGGATGGGATAGCGCAGAACGTAAATGTTGGGCTTAAAGCGCTTGAAATGGCGGGGCACAACCAGATTAGCGAAGGCGTCAAACATGACGTAGACCTCGACGCCCCGATCTGCGGCGCATTGCAGTTCGTGCTTGAACTTATGGCCGATCAGGTCGTCTTTCCAGATATACGTCTCAAAGAAGATACGGCTGCTGGCCTGGCGAATGGCCTTGAGCATGGCTTCATAGAGATCCTCGCCATATGTATAAATTTGGACCATCGAATGCCCGACCCTGACCGGTTCGGGTCGGGTGCGCGGGAAATGTCCCTGCGCGCGATATCGTTTACGCCAGGCGTCGATGGTGACCAGGACGGCCACAATGGCAGCCTGGAGTCCCAGCAGCACCAGAACGCTGCGGATTAAAACGCGGCGCAGCAGGGTCGGGTAACGCCGCACATTGCCCCAGCCTGGCCTGCGTCTTGCGATACTCTTCTTCTCTTCATTCATGGTTCTATCATATCACTTTGTGCTGTCTCTACATCGTCCAAACTGCGGAAAACCTGCCCGGACCCGCTACAGGTGAGAAGCACGATATGATGAGCTTCTACACACCGAGCGAGCGCCCGATGATCTCTTTCATGATCTCGTTGGTGCCTGCATAAATGCTCTGCACGCGTGCATCCAGGTAGGCACGAGCAATCGGGTACTCCAGCATGTATCCGTAGCCACCGTGTAACTGCACACATTCATCAACAACGCGCTTCTGCAGATCAGAACTCCACCATTTGGCCATGGCCGCGATCTCCGGCGTGAGCGTGCCGGCGAGCAATTCGTCGATGCAGCGGTCGATAAAGGTGCGCCCGATTTCAATTTCGGTCTGCATTTCGGCCAGTTTGAAGCGCGAATTTTGAAAACTGCCAATGGGTTTGCCAAAGGCGGTGCGCTGCTTGCAGTATTCCAGCGTCATCTGCAACGCTGCTTCGCAGGCGGCGATGGCTCCCACGGCGACGTTCAGGCGCTCCCTGGCGAGCTGATGCATGAGATAGTAAAAGCCCCTGCCCTCCTCGCCAAGCAGATTGCTGGTCGGCACAGATACATCCTCAAAGATGAGTTCTGCCGTGTCCTGGGCTTTGAGGCCAACTTTGTCAAGCAGGCGTCCGCGTTTGAAACCCTCCATGCCCTGCTCGACGATGAGCAGGCTGATGCCCTTGTGTCCCAGGGCGGGATCGGTTTTGGCGACTACGATGACCAGGTCGGCCATGAAGCCATTGGTGATAAAGGTCTTCTGGCCGTTGAGGATATATTTATCGCCCTGGAGTTGCGCGCTGCTGCGCACTGCGGCCAGATCGCTGCCGGTATCCGGCTCTGTCATAGCGATGGCGCCGATCAGTTCACCGGAACACATGCCCGGCAGCCAGCGCTGCTTTTGCGCGGGCGTGGCATAGGCCAGGATGTAGGGAATGACAATATCGTTGTGCAGACCCATGCCACCGCAGGCGCTGGTGACTCCGGCGCGCGTGGATTCCTCCATCATTATCACGCTGTAGCGATAATCATCGACTCCGCTCCCTCCATACTCCTCGGGTACCTGAATACCCAGAAAGCCCTGCTGGCCAGCCTTGAGCCAGAGATCGCGCGAGACATGTCCATCTTTCTCCCACTGCGCGTAAAAAGGCTTGATCTCTTGCTCTATAAAGTGGCAAAAAGAATCACGAAACAGCCTGTGATCTTCGGTGAAAAGCGTTCGTTTCATGGTGCGTCTCCTGAAAAACAACTCTGTCTTACGGCCCGGCCAGTCAGCAGATAAAAGCCTGCTTACTGCGGGCGATACGGGTCGCGGGAGTACGGGTCAGATGGCGGATACGAGGTGGACGGATACGGGTTTTCCGGGGGATACGCCGGGGGATAGCCGGGCTGAATGGGCTGGTAGACCGGAGCATAGCGCACCTGGGGCACCTCCGGCTCGACAATCAGCCAGATCAGCATACAGATGCCACTGAAGAGCAGGGTGCAGATAAACCAGGCCCACTGCTGGCGCTGCGCCTGCTTGATCAGAGTGGCGATCCAGGCAATGGTGGAAAGGATACCACCGGCCAGGTAGAACAGTCCGCCGACGAGCAACAGGGCCACGCCTCCCATTGGGGAAGCATCGCAAGAGTAGGAGGACGAGTAATCGCAGCTTGAGGCCGCGCTGGCGAAAACAAAGATGCCTCCAAAGTAGAAAACGGTAGCCACAATGGCCACCCCGAAGCCGATGCCAAAAAGGATCGCGATGGTTTTTTTGCGCATGGAAGATCCCTCCTGTTCAATTGGAGACTGGGCCGGATGAATCGATCCTGGCGCACAGTCCCCGAAACAGCGTGGATAGCTCTGCTCCCCGTCATTCCTGGGTCCGGCAGAGATTTACCACATCATCGCCGAAATTTACGACAGGTGAATTGGGCCTGCCCAATACATAGCCATTATAAGGCGCGCGCACTGTTTCCGCTACTTCAAAGGTCTGGAGCGCGTATACGTGGCCAAGGATATCGCCCTGGCGCACATGATCGCCTTCCTTGACCTGCGGAATCCAGAAGCCGCCCCTGGTCGTAATCACGTGGTCCAGGTGAGAACCACGCAGGGTCATTTGCGGACGCTCTGGCGCTACAATCTCACCGGACAGCATGCCCAGGTGTTTCATGACATTGGTCACGCCGCGCACACCCAGGGCCACGTTCGCAGGCTCAATGCAGTTGGTGCCACCCAGTTCAGGCGTAATGGCCGGAATGCCCTGGGCGTTCAGAACATTGCGCAGTTTGCCCTGGAAACGAGCCTCTTTGAGCTTTTGATCAACCTCTTCTTCCAGCAAAAGTTCCAGGCCAAAAACCTCGGCCAGCTTGCGACTGGCGCTATCCCCGGCTCCATAGACCACGTGAAGCGCGTAGTTGCTGCTTGCGGTATGTAGATCAATCACATACTGCGCGTGCCTGATAGCCTGCTGATACAGATTATACGCCATCTGTGAACTGGTTGAGCCATATTTCTGACCAGGCCAGACGCGATTCATGTCCTCTCTATCAATCGGGTTATGCCGGCGCCGGGCCATAAAGGCCGGACCGTTGACCACCGGAATGGCGATGAGCACGCCGCGCATCTGCTGCGGGTCCAGACTACCCAGGATCTGACGCAGCGCCTCGACGTTGTTGACCTCATCCCCATGCACCGCTGCCTGCACATACAACACCGGCCCCTCCTCGCTGCCAACGACCAGATGAACGGCATTGTGCAGAACGATGCCATCGGCGGTAGTCCCATGGGTGATGGTGCCGGTGACCTTCGTACCAGCGCCTGCCACCGCGCTACCTACTGTCCATTGTCGTTCCTGCCAGGGAAGTTCTGATGGAGCCAGAGAATGTTGCATGATTTCCTCCAGAAAAATGTTTGGCTGAATAGCAATTACGAGCGTGGGCCGGTTTTGTTGTTCCTGCCCTGCCCTCTATTATAGACGGCTGAGATAGCCTTTGCCAAACCACACTTCCCGACCCCCCTTCCCCTTTCACCTCCATCATTCCCCATACTTGTATGCTCACGCCTGTCTGCATCCGGGCCAGGGCTTTTTCGTTTTCCGTTTTGCCTCTGCTGCCTCCACTTTTTCCAGCGCCGCAAGGGCGCGTTTCTCCTCTCCACCCCAAGGGAAACATGAGTCCTCCCCCCTTTTTCTGAGGCGGCCTCAAGCGCTGGTTGCGCCCCGCCCCTCTCTTTTTGGATGAGGTTTGGCGAGCGCGGCGCGCTC
>DASZXF010000976.1:0-7949 GCA_035546055.1 Ktedonobacteraceae bacterium | reverse complement strand
TTCCTGGTATTCTTGACAACCACGTTTTTCTATGTTACCTTTCTTGGTAGAGAAAAGGTAAACGTTACCCTTAATTTTCTCACCCCAGGCTGGCTGAGAAAGCCAGCGATCAGGCCGGGGCTTTTGAGCGCGCAGAGGCCGGGGATGTGAGATACACAGGGGTAGCCTGGGCGTACAACCCGCCTCTCTCTTGCGTCATTGGAGGACGTAAAGACTCTTGGAGGGAGTTGATCTGCTATGATGCTTTCTGTTTTCACTGACCTGGACCCCAGGCATATCTGGTCTTTCTCGGCTTCCCCCTGCGCCCGCGTCCGTGGGGATGGCCCGCTTTTCTATCCCGCTCGCAAATAATATCTTTTCCTTCGCTATTTCTCTTTTTCCATACCATGGTTGAAAAGAGGAAATAGATCATTCTCACACTGTTTCTGGTGCGTTCATGCCGTGAGGTACTCTTACATATGTCCTCACAACATGACGTAGGGACGGTATGCCTTTTTGCGTACTTCTTTGTCCTTCTTCCTGGCCAGTATCCGGCCTTTCTGGCTGTGGCTGCTTCGTTGGTTGCGGGCTGCTCATGGGCTTCAAGTGAACAGGCTCATCAATGGAGCGGCGACAGGATGTATCTTTTTCGTTGTTGCTCTCTGATTTTTGCGAAAGGAACATTGACTATGCAGGACGCAAAGCGCACGCTGCGCAAAAGGAGCCTGGGCAAGCTCCTGATATTTCTCCTGGTCCTGACAAGCTGCGCGCTGATTTCAGGCGCGAGCCTCTTTGCGCTGCGCTCTACGCCGGCGCAGGCTGCTACGGGCGCGGGTGGTACCGTGACTGTGGCCGGACTCGATCCGGCGCTGGTGGCGGGACGCGGCGCCAGCCTGGGTATTGTTGAGCAGGAGGCCGAGAACGCGACCACGGACGGGACGGTTTTGCCGTTCGATCCCTCGGCTTATACCCTGGCGGGCGAGGCGTCAGGTCGCCAGGCCGTACAGCTCGCCCCCGGTCAGTCCGTCGCGTTCACGCTGACGCAGCGGGCGAACGCCATGACGATCCGCTATGCCCTCCCCGATGCCTCGACTGGCGGGGGGATCGAGGCGCCGTTGAGCGTGAGCGTGGAGCACAAAGGCCATCCGAACACGCATGGGCAGACGATCTCGTTGACCTCGCAGTATTCCTGGCTCTACAATCTCTATCCGTTTACGAACGATCCGAACGCGGACCTGCTCCATCCTGACTGGTGGATTACCGAGTGTTCATGTGTGCCGGCGTCGACGACTCCGCCGCCGACGATCACGAAGCCGTTCAGGCCGATGCATTTCTACGATGATGTGCGTGTGCAACTTCACAATACCTACCAGGCGGGGGATGTGGTGCGTCTGACCATGCCGGCCAGTTCCCACGCGGCCTGGACGGTCATCGACCTGGTTGATTTTCAGCAGATTGCCGGTCCCGCGCCACAGCCGAGGAACTCCCTTGCCGTGACTGCCTTCGGGGCTGATCCCAGCGGCAGACGCGATTCCGCCCCGGCCTTTGAGCGCGCGATCCAGGTAGCGAAAGCCCTGGGGAAGACGGTCTACATCCCGGCTGGCACCTTCCAGGTCAATCAGCACATCATCGTCGATAATGTGACGATCACGGGCGCGGGCAACTGGTGGTCAATCGTCAAAGGGCACCAGGTTACGCTCTCCTCGCCCGCGTCCGATGGCTCTGTGCATACGGGGGTTGGCTTCTATGGCAAGTACGCGGCTGACGGCGGCAGTCACAATGTCCACCTGGCGAATTTCGCCATCGAGGGCGATGTGCGCGAACGCATCGATACCGACCAGGTGAACGGGATCGGCGGAGCGCTGAGCAACTCCACCATTGATGGCCTCTACATCCAGCACACCAAGGTCGGCATCTGGCTCGATGGACCGATGAACAATGTGACCATCAAGAATACCATCATCATGGACCAGATCGCGGACGGCCTCAACTTCCACCAGGGAGTGACGAACTCGCGTGTCGTCAATTCGCTCATTCGCAACACGGGCGATGATGGACTCGCCATGTGGTCGCAGACGGTTGATGGTCAGCCCGGCATTGAGGATGCTGGCAATGTCTTCGACCACAACACGGTGCAGAATCCGGTACTCGCCAACGCCATCGCCATTTACGGTGGGCGCGACAACACCGTGTCGAACAACATCGTCGCCGATCCTGTGCGCGAGGGCAGCGGTCTGCACGCCGGTTCGCGCTTCGGCTCGACGCCGTTCGCCGGCTACCTGCGTTTCACCAACAATACGACTGTGCGCGCGGGTTCGTTCGAGCTTAACTGGAAGATCGGCCTGGGGGCCATCTGGCTTTACGCGCTTGAAGGCTCTCTCACGGCGGATATTGAGGTAACGGGCGACAATTTCTTGCAGAGCACCTACAACGCCATCCTGCTGGTTTCCGACTACGGGGTGAAGGATCTCTACTCCATTACGAACGTCCATTTCCGCGATATCCACGTTGACGGAACCGGAACATCGGTGTTGAGCGCGCGCGCCGCTGGCAACGCGACCTTCCAGAATGTGGTCGCGCGCAATGTCGGGGCCGTTGGCATCAACAACTGCGGCTCCTTCAACTTCACAGCGGCAGGCTCGGAGTTCAGCGTGACCGACCTCGGCGGCAACACTGGAGGCGGTACGACCGGTCCCTGGCTCGCGCCGTGGGAGCTGCCGAACACCATCACCTGCGATGATCGGCCTCCGGTTGTGCCCCCGCCAGCGCCCTCCGCCTGGTAAGCCGGGAGTTGGGGTAGCAGCAAGCAAGCCTTGCTGCTGCCCTGCGCTGGCATGGATCAGTTCTGCGCTTTAATGTGCTGGCTGGCACGATGAACCAGGCCCATGATCGCGATCATCGGGTTGACGCCGCTGGCCGAGGGAAATACGCTGCCGTCGCAGATGTAGAGACCCTGAATGCCATGAACCTGGTGGTGTTCGTCGACCACGGAGGTACGCGGATTCGCCCCCATGCGGCAGGTGCCCATTTGATGGGCCGAGAACATGAGCACGTGATTGACTCCCAGGCCATGCCGCCTGATCTGGCGATCAAAGGCGCGCATTTGCTGCTCGCGCCTGGTGGTGTGGGCCGAAAGCTCTATATAGGTAGGCCTGTTCTGGAGAGAGATGATCTCGCTGGCCCCTGCCGCCATGTGAATGCGGGCGCCGTGGCGCAAGCCATGCTCGATATATTTGCGTTCAGCGGCGGAAACCACGTAGTTTACGACCGGCTCGCCATAGCGATCAAGCGTGACCCTGCCTGCGTGTTTGTCGCGGGTGACGATGATCAGCGGGGCAAGATAGGAGCATCGCATCATCTGTTCGCGGTGATCGCGCGCGGAATACCACGGTCTGGCCAGCGCGAAGAGGCCAGGATGGCCGGGGGCCGCTTCCAGCTTATACCCATAGTTGCCGTCCAGGCGTACAAACTGATCGGAGTAAGCTGACTGGAGCACGCCTTTCCAGGCATAGACCTTTTCGGCGTAGAGCCCGGCGCTGACGGTGGTGGGGTGCAGATGGAGATGGCGCCCGATGTGTGGATGTGCAAGGCCGGAGCGCAGGAGAATGGCCGGCGTGTGCAGCGCGCCGGCGGCCAGCACGACTGTTTTCGCGTGGACGGTGACAGCGCAGGCCTGTCCGCTGTGGGGATCGCTGACCCTGGCCAGCACACCGACAGCCCGTCCATGCTCGATCAGCACTTTATCGGCGCTGCAGCGCACCAGCACGCGCGCCCCGTGGTTGTAGGCGTCCTGCACGTAGGTTTTCAGGGCGGATTGACTCCCGCCGTAGCGGCAGCCAAAGTTGCAGCCGCCGCAGCGCCCCGCGCAGCCGCGCGTATTGCGCGGATTCTCGTCCGCGTGATAGCCAAGGGCGGTCGCGCCATCGAAGAGGATGCGATTGGGCCGATTGTGCTCGATGGGGTGGACATGGACGCTCAGCCGTTGTTCCACCGCCGCGAAGCTCTCCTGCAAGGCCGCGCCAGTGAAGTAGCCGCTCAGACCGGAAAGCTGCTCCCATTCGGCCAGCACATCCTGCGGGGGACGCAGACAGGTCATCCAGTTGACGACGGTACTTCCCCCCAGGGTGCAGCCCGCCAGGATGGCTATCCCCAGGTCGCTGGTCGCCATCGTCCCGCGCTTTAAGAAGAGTTCCGCATTGGCCTGAGCCTCCAACTGGGTAAAATTGCCCTCGAAGTTATACCCGCCCTTTTCCAGCACGATCACGCTTTTGCCTGCCCTGGCGAGTTCGGCGGCAATCACGCCACCGCCGGCCCCGGAACCGATGACAATCGCATCGGCCTCCAGCGTGCTATCCCGCGTGATACTCAGCGGCTTGATGGTCTGTGGAACAGCCGGCGCTGGCGGCGGCGGCGTATAATCCAGGATCTCCCAGTTAGGATTATGGCCCTGCTCGTCCGTCGCCGCGTAGTAGATCAGACAGGCCAGGCGCTTGATAGCCTGGTAGCCCTTGCGAAACTTGCCTATCGGACTGCTGGCCAGGGCCAGCAGGAAACGCGTGCGCCTTTCCTGGGAAAGCTGCGTGAATGGATGGAGACTGCCGGCCAGCAACAGCGCGGGTCCGGGACTGGCAAAGAGCGACAAAAACTGACGAAACTCGGCCTGTACGTCGGCATTCTCCTGACCCAGCACTTCCGCCAGTCGCCGGGCGACCTGGAGATCAGCCGCGCTGCGCCGGTAGAAGGCGGCGACGGCGGCGGAACTCCCCGCCGGCGGCTCAAGCGAGGGAAACAGCGTCTCACAGATATCCTCCAGCAGGGCGAATTCACCGGGCGTCAGCCAGCCAGTTCCTTCGCGCCCCGTACCTGTGGGGCGCGCAGATGAGACAAGCACCATATGGCTCTGCTCCTCCTTTAGCATGTTACTTCCAGCCGTTGATAGCCTCGGAACAGCAGGGTGGGAATGTGGGTGGGATGCTGACCGGGGACCAGGCGTAGTCGGGACAGCCGCCAGTAAAGCGCTGCAAAGGCGGCTCTGCCTTCGCAGCGTACCAGCGCTGGTCGATATAGAAATGCACGCCATGCACGCCAGCCATGCCGGGAAATTCATTCGCCGCCAGCCTGAAGCACGGTTCCAGCCGTTTGCCAGAAGCAAGGGTCATCGCGTTCACTCCTTTTGCTGGCCGCGCCAGCATACGCCTGCTATGCTATACCGTCACCTCCGCTGTATAGTCGGGATCGGAATCGGCCACCTGCGTAGCGGTCTCCTGCTTTCTGTAGCGTCCATAGACCAGCTCGAAGAGGGGCGAAGAGAGCAGCGTGGTGATAATGGCCATGATGACCAGCATGGTAAAGAGGGTCGGCGTGATAATCCCCTGTTGCAGGCCGATGTTGAGCAGAATCAGCTCCATCAGGCCGCGTGCATTCATCAGACTGCCGATGGCCAGAGCTTCGCGGTTGGATTCCTTGTTCAGCAGGGCCGCCAGCCAGCAGGCCACGCCTTTGCCTGAGATAGCCGCCAGGAAGATCAGGCCGGCAATGCCCCACAGCAGCCAGCTATTCAGCAGACCCAGACTGGTGTTCAGACCAGAGAAGACGAAGAACAGCGGGAGCATAAAATTGGTGACTACCGGCTCCAGGATATTCTTGATGTGTTTGGCGAAGAGGCCACGAGGCATGGCCACGCCGAGGATAAAGCCGCCAAAGATCGAATAGATGCCGATGGTATCGGTCAGCCAGGCGCAGCACATTACCAGCAGCAGCACCATGGCCAGCATAGGGCCGGTAATCCCGCCGCGCCGCTCGGTCATTCTGCCCAGAAAACGCGCCAGCAGGCTCTTGCCGATGGTCAGGGTGACGATGGCGTAGAGCAGCCCCCCCACGACGGCCAGGAGAGCGATCAGCATGTTCTGCTTGAAAATGGCCAGCACGACGGCCAGGATACACCAGGAGATGGCGTCATCGGTTGAACCGGAGGCCAGCGCCAGCGTACCCAGCGAGGTACCGGACAGGCCGCGCTCAAAAATGATGCGCGCCAGCATGGGAAAGGCGGTGATGGAGATCGCGGCACCGAGGAAGAACATGGCCTCACCTACGGGAAGCTGTCCCTGAAAGAGACCGGGCTGGTGAAACAGGAGCAGGGCGAGAAACGCGCCCAGGGTCAGGGGGGTCAGGATGCCTGCCAGGGAGACCGAAACGGCGCTGCGCAGGCGATGACGGATGAGGTTGGTATTAAATTCAACGCCAATGAGAAACATGTACAGCACCAGACCGATCTGGCTGGAGGCGTAGAGGATGCTCATTGAGGCGCCCTTGGGAAAGAGCTGCTGCTGCACCCCCGGCAGGAACAGTCCCAGCAGCGAGGGACCGAGCAGCACCCCCGCGATCATTTCGCCGACTACCTGGGGCTGTCCGATGCGTTTGACCAGGAAGCCGACCAGGCGACAGGCGGCCAGGATGACGGCTAACTGCAAGGAAAAAAGTACCGCTAACTCTGCGTTTGACATGTTTTATTGCTCCTTTCGTACAAAGAAAGAGGAGGAACACCGTGTAGTGGTCGTGGCCGGCGCGTCAAAGCTGGCAATGATGCGCTGGCGCCATACTTCGTAAGCGGGTTCGCGGCTGGTGGCTGGCAGGTTTTCGCGGGCCAGGTCGACCATGTGGGAAACCATCTGGCTGGGCAGTCCCCAGACGACCTCGCAGGCCAGTTCGGCGTTAGTCCAGGGATTGTCAACGCTGTGGCGGGCGTTGGCTCCGATGGCGATGCCCAGCGCCAGGGCAGGCCGGTACTGACCCACGAGCATATACAGTTCTTTCAAGGCCGGGCGCTCAACTCCACCTGTGTAGCTACAGGCCAGGCCGACACCTCCCCAGAGATCGGCCTGGCGGCTCTGCGGGAAGGATGCGATGGTCGCCGCTACCCGTTTGACCGTGGTGCCCTGCGAGAACCAGATGCTGCGTCCCAGACCCTGATCAAAGACGCGGCGGGCATACGCGGAGAGGTGCGCGGGCACCTGCCGCTGTACAACATGTCGCCGCCGGGCGAAAAAGCCCTCGTGAAAGCCATACCCATCGAGGATCAGCCAGCCGAGTACGGGGTCCAGCTGCTTGAGGAACTTTTCGGGGCTGCGGCGCAATCTGGCCAGGGCCATGCCCGCTCCCAGGGGAACCGCGTATATGTAGTCAGAGCCGGGACCATCCAGAAAGGCTCTGGTGCGACTCTTCCAGGGGAAGAGGCAATCCAACGCGCCCAGACCGACGCCAGCCCCTTCGTAGGCGAAGCCGCGTAATTCGGGGTCAACCGCGTCCAGCCGCGAGATCAGCGCCTCAAAGTTGCTATTCTGCAGGGTCCACTGGCATCCCTTTGTCACCATGCGCACGACCGTCTCCAGGCGTTGCGCGGTCTGCCTATCCCCGGCGCTGAATGAGGTGGATTCCTTGTTCGAGACCGTAAACAACGGCCTGATGAGGTTGCCCAGGGCTGTCATTGCACAATCTCCTTTGTGTGAGATAAAGGCTTCTCCTTACTCTGTTGATTACCCGCTCGCTGCCCGTCGGAAGATCCCGCTCCCTTGCCTGCGCCACAGGAGAAGCGCCGGTTTAGTAACGCTGCTCGTCGCTGACCTCGTAGACCTCGACGGTGGGCATGGCTGCCAGATAGGCGCTGATCTTCGCGAAGCGGGCCTGGAGCTTGTTCATGCCGCTTCCCTGCAGATCATCTTTACTATCCCATAAGGTCATACCGACAACCTTATCATGGCCATAGTCCACCAGATTAGTCGCGCCCTTGAAGCCGGGCAGTTGTTGGAGTTCCGGGATCACCGTTTCGCGCAGGATGTGCAACGCCTCTTCTACCTTGCCTGGCTGATAGTGAAAAGTGATAACACGAGCATACATGGACATCTTTCCTTTCCGCATTCGTCGATCATGTTCGGTGAAAAGAGCGCTTCTATGCGGAAGTATAGGGTAAGTCT
>DASZXF010000975.1:0-2730 GCA_035546055.1 Ktedonobacteraceae bacterium | reverse complement strand
CGTGCTTGAGCCAGAGAAGTAGCGCCATGCTCCTGACCATCACCCCCAATCCCGCGCTGGATAAAACGGTCCTGCTGCCCGGCTTTACCGTTGGTAAAACCTATCGGGCCGAAGTGCTCACGCTGGCGGGCGGCAAAGGCTTGAATGTCGCCAGAGCCGCCTGTGTACTGGGTCAACCCTGTCTGGCCCTCGTGCCGCTTGGCGGACACGGCGGGCGCTACCTGCGTCACCTGGCCCGCCAGGAGGGGCTGAATTGCGCTGGACCAGAGATCGCGGCAGAATTGCGCACCTGCCTGACGATCATTGATCCCCAGGAGCCGAAGCGGGTAACAGAAGTCTACGAGCAGGGCGCGGCTCTGACGGCTGGCGATTGGGAGCGCCTGGTAGCTATGGCCGCGAGCCACTTTAGCCAGGCCCGTTTCCTGGCCATCTGTGGGAGCTTTCCCGCTGGTATGCCCCAGGATGGTCTGGTTCGGCTCGTCACCCTGGCCCACGCGGCAGAGTTGCCCGTTTTGCTTGATACCTATGGTCCGCAACTGGTCCACGCGCTGGAACTACGCCCCGCCTTGCTAAAAATCAATCAACACGAGGCCGGGACGTTATTGGATGAGGCGATCAGCACACCGCGCCAGGCCAGCGCGGCGGCGCGAGCCTTGCGGCAACGTGGAGCCCGCGCGGTCGTGATTACGCTGGGCGAGCGGGGAGCGGTCGGCATCACGGCAGAGGGTCAGACCTTCGGCTGGAGCGCGCCGCGTGTAGCCGCGCTCAGCCCCATCGGGAGCGGAGATTGCCTGCTGGCCGGCATTGCTACCGGCCTGGCGCGCGGCGAAGCCCTCCCTGAAGCAACTCGTCTGGGCGTGGCGGCGGGCGCGGCGAATACCCTGCAAATCGGGGCCGGGCGCCTGCGTCTCCAGCAGGTCGAGGAATTGCTTCAACAGGTGTACCCGTTGCCGCTCACGTAAAGCGTGGCGTAGCCGACTGCCAGGCAGAGAACAGCAAAGAGAGAGGAAGCCATCATGCGCATAACCAGAACAAAATTGCAGCGCTTACAGGCCTGTGCCAACGAACGAGGAATCATTGCCGCGCTGGCCGTGGATCAGCGCGGCGCTTTGCGCAAAGAGTTCGCGCAGTTCCGTTCCGAAGTCGCAACTGACGCGGAACTGGCCTTATTTAAGCAAAAAGTCTCACACATCCTGAGCGGTCAGGCCAGCGCGTTGCTGGTTGATCCTGAATACGGACTGGACGCCCTGCGCCAGCGGGCCACAACCGTCGGCGCGCTCCTGTCTTACGAGAAAACTGGCTACGATGCCACAAAGCCAGGCCGTTTGCCTGATCTCCTCCCGCAGTGGAGCGCCAGGCGCTTGCTGGAAGCAGGAAGCGATGCCGTCAAGATCCTGTTCTACTATAATCCCTTTGATGATCCACGCATCAATGAGATCAAGCAAGCCTTTATCGAGCGCGTTGGTGCCGAGTGTGCCGCCCTCGATGCCCCTTTTTTCCTGGAACCGCTGGCCTATGACGACCGCTATGCGGCCCATGGTTACGACTTTGCCTGCCTCAAACCTCGTTACGTCCAGGCAATTATGGAAGAATTCTCAAAGGATCGCTATCAGGTCGATATCTTGAAAGTAGAGATTCCCATTAACAGCGCGTACCTCGCAGGTAGCAAAGCCTGGCAGGGTGGAGAGAGCGCCTATGACCGGCAGGCAGCGCTCGATCACTTCCGCGCCACCGCAGCGGCGGCGCGGAAGCCGTTTCTCTATCTCAGCGGCGGGGTCAGCGATGAAGTCTTCCGCGAAAGCCTGGAACTGGCCCGGGAAGCTGCTGTTCCTTATTGTGGGGTGCTGTGCGGGCGCGCAACCTGGAAAGGCGGCGTGCGGGCTTTCGTCGAGAAAGGAACCGCCGGCCTGGAAAGCTGGTTACGCGAGCAAGGTATGCGCAACATCCAGGCGCTCAATGCCACCGTCAATCAGGGTGCGCAGCCCTGGTATAGCCTGTATGGCGGATTAGACCAGATCGAGGTTATCGCTTAGCCGCGACGTGCTCAAGCTCCCGGCTGGCGGGCATGAGTCCTCCCCCCTTTTTCTGAGGCGGCCTCCAGCGCTGATTTCGCCCCGCCCCCCTCTTTTTTGGGGATGTTGGCGAGCGCGCAGCGCTCGCCAAACCTCACCCTTTCCCTTGGGTGGGGAGGAAAACGTGCCTTGCGGTGCTGGAAACATGGGGGATGACTGATATCATCGCTGCATTGACAGGACCACGCGGAACCGCGCCCGGTTGGAGATCATGCGCTCGTATCCTTCGCTGGCCCGCTCCAGGGGGAGAACCTCGATCTTAGGACGCACATGCCGGAGCGCGCTAAAGCGCAGGGTGTCTTCCGTATCGATGGCCGTTCCAGACGCCCATCCCTGGATCGAGCGGTTGCCCTCGATGAGCGAGGCCAGGTAGAACTCACTCGCGTCAGGGGGCGCCGCGACCACCAGCAGTTGTCCATTCCTCCCGATGCCACCCAGGATTGACGCCAGCGCCTGTCCACTTGGGGCCGTCGTCAGGACCACGCGTGCCCCTCCCATGGCCTGGAGCGCCTGGGCAGGATTCTGGGTGGCGGCATCAATGTACTCGTCCGCGCCCAACTCACGCGCCAGCTGTTCCTTATCTTTTCCCCGCGAAACCGCGACCGTCCTGAAGCCCAGGCGGTTAGCGAATTGCAGACCAAGATGGCCCAGACCTCCC
>DASZXF010000974.1:0-1951 GCA_035546055.1 Ktedonobacteraceae bacterium | reverse complement strand
GGCGGCAGCCCTGCTCAGATGAAGCCCCCTTTTTGCCAGCCAGGCAGGAGTGCAGAGGGCGGCAGCCCTGCTCAGATGAAGCCCCCTTTTGCCAGCAAAGCGGGAGTGCAGAGGGCGGCAGCCCTTTGCCGGGGTACGGGGTGTCCCCGCCTCTCCCCTCTTCCCGCGCCGCCGCAGGCGGCGCACCTTTCAAGATGGAGTCTGACAGAGTACTAGCGCGTTGAGCTATTGAGACGTGGACGCGTCGAGTCGCGAATTTGCAGCGTCGGCGCCAGAATAATCTCCTGCCTGGCCAGCGCGGTTGGATCTTGCAGGCGTTGAAAAAGCCGCAGAGCCGCTGTACTGCCCAGTTCATAGACCGGCTGCGTCACCGTGGTCAGCGAAATGCTGCTGAGCGCGGCCCAGGGCATCTCATCAAAGCCCACCACAGCGATATCTTCAGGGATGCGCAAATGGCGCTCGTGAATCGCTTCCAGCGCGCCCAGCGTCATCAGGTTATTGGTCGTAAACAGCGCATCCACCGGCGGCGCCAGGTCCAGCAGCGCGCAGGCGCCTTTGTATCCGCCCTCGCCTTTAAAATTATCAATCCGCTCCAGCGAGGGGTCATTGACGATCTCCGCCTCGCGCAGCGCCTTGCGATAGCCCTCAAGACGTTCGCGGCCAGTCGTCGTGCCGACGGGTCCGGTAATCACGCCGATGCGACGATAGCCATTGCTAATCAGATGCGCGACCGCCTCGTAGGCTCCGCGCACATTATCGATCAGCACCGCATCCGTCGTACTATCCTTCACCCGGCGATCAACCGCGATAAAGGGGATCTCATGTTCGCGAAACAGGCGCAACTTGGGCGGATTTTCGCTGGTGGGCACAACAATAGCCCCGGCCACCCGTTCCGCGCACAACACCTCGATATATTGTTGCTCTTTGCGCGCGCTTTCATCGGAATTACACAAAATCAGGCTATACCCGTTGCGGTTCGCCACGTCCTCAACGCCACGAATAAGCGCGGTGAAAAAGGGATTCTGAATGTCACTGATGAGCAGACCAATGATCTTTGAGCGATTGGCCCGCATGGCCTGCGCCGCGCGGCTGGGTTGATATTGTAACTCTTTAATGGCGGCGCGCACGCGCGCCACCACCTCTTCATTGACATAGGTTGTGCCGTTGAGAACACGCGAAACCGTCGCAATCGACACCCCCGCGTGTTGGGCCACATCTTGAATGGTTGCCATTTGCCACTTTCCCCTTCTAGTATCTGCTATAACACCAGAAGGTGCTAAACGATCTTGACAAGAGAGATATAGTATGTTGAATGATATCAATGCTCCCGGCTTTTTGCAAGAAGAAACCTAGCGTCCTCCCATGCCGCTGAGAGCAATGCCCTTGATAAAGTAGCGCTGAGCGAAGAAGAAGATCAGGATCAAGGGCGCCACGGTCAGGGTTGAGGCAGCCATACTGATAGGAATGCTCACAAACGTCTCGCTGCCGCCGGCGGTAAAGTTCGCCAGGCCCAGGGTCAGGGTTGTCACCGAGTCGCTTTGCGGCATGACCAGCCACTCTTTGGTGCGATTTCTACATGCATACTTCTTGCTCCCAGACCTGGCATATGATATCAGGACTCAAACTCTGCTGCGGCATTGACGGTATTACGGCTGACTCGCAACTGGATCAGTGTCATCAGGAAAATGATGCCAAACATGATATACGAAAGCGCGGCGGGCACAGGGGGACGTTCTTTGGAAGTAAACCTGGAATAATTGAAAGATACAAGTTTATGTTGACAATCCAGGGGGTTCTATGGTATCTCTCTTAATGAGCATTGCAAACGTTTACAAGACGATGTAGACAGCTCTGAAGCCAGAAAAAATTCAGGTCGAGAGGAAAGAGATAGTATGTCTCATAGCTCAAACACTCGACGCCCTGCCCGCAGAGGTTTTTCTCTGACCTCTAA
>DASZXF010000973.1:0-2932 GCA_035546055.1 Ktedonobacteraceae bacterium | reverse complement strand
AGGATGGGGAAGAGAACACGCCGCCGCTAGAGAAGCAGGACCAGCAGCGCACAGCAACGCACCATGTAGCGGCGACATACGCCCTGGTATTTCTCTTCCCCGGCCAGGGATCACAGTATGTGCAGATGGCCCGCGATCTGTATACAGGCGAAGCGCTGTTCCGCAGCCAGGTGGACCGGTGCGCCGCTTTACTGGCCCCTGAACTCGGCCTTGATCTGCGCAGCATGCTCTTTCCTGATGATGCGCAAGTGGCAACGGCTGCGGCACAGCTCAACGAGACCTGGCTGACGCAGCCGGCGCTCTTTGTTATCGAGTACGCGCTGGCACAACTATGGATCTCCTGGGGTATCCAGCCACAGGCGATGATCGGTCATAGCATCGGTGAATATGTGGCAGCTTGCCTGGCGGGCGTGTTCTCTTTAGAGGATGCGCTGGCCCTCGTAGCAGCCCGTGGACGCCTCACACAGCTCTGCCCCAAGGGTGCCATGCTCGCGGTGGAACTGGCTGAACAAGATCTTCTCCCCCTGTTGTCCGCTGAACTTTCGCTGGCGGCTATCAATGGGCCACGCGCGACTGTGGCCGCCGGACCGCAGGCCGCTATCGACGCCCTGGCCAGGCGTTTGCAGCAAGACGGCATCCGCTCTCACCAGCTTCATACCTCACACGCCTTTCATTCAGCCATGATGGATCAGGCGCTGAACCCCTTTTTAGCAAAACTCAATCACGTATCGCTCTCCAGACCCCGCTTGCCCTTCATCTCAAATGTGACTGGTACCTGGATTACCGCAGAAGAGGCCTGCGATCCCCATTACTGGGTCAGGCACCTGCGCCAGACGGTTCGCTTCGCGGACGGCCTGGGAGAACTTTTTACGTATGCCCGCAGCATTTTTCTGGAAGTTGGTCCAGGTCAGACGCTCAGCGCTCTCATACGCCAGTACACGGCGAAAAGCGACGAGCATCCTGTGCTCTCATCGCTGCGCCGCCCCCAGGAACACCAATCCGATCAAGCGCTGCTCCTGTACACGCTCGGTCGGCTCTGGCTCCATGGCCAGGCGGTGAATTGGGACGCTTTCTGGTCCCAGGAACAACGTCGGCGCGTTCCGTTGCCCGCGTATCCCTTTGAACGGCAACGCTACTGGATTGCGCCGCCCACACCTCCGACGAGCAGACCGTCTGAGACGCTACCGCCAGAAGCCAATCACGCCCGGGTGAGCGATGAACAGACAGAGCAGCTTGAAGGCTCCCAGGACAACGCAAGAGAAACAGCCACGCGAAGAGCGATGACAGAGATCGAAGAGATCATCGCATCAATCTGGCAGGAAGTGTTAGGAATAGACCAGATAAGCGTACAGGATAATTTTTTTGAGTTAGGAGGAGATTCGCTCAGGATCTCTCGCGTGGCCAGCCGGTTGCGCGAAATGATGCAACTTGAGGTTGCTGTCACAACGCTCTTTGAGGCTCAAACAGTCGAGGCACTGGCAAAGCAGATTGAAACCATGCTGATAGAGGCACTGGAAAACATGCCAGAAGAAAGAGTCTGAACGCCAGCATCACTGAGAAAAGCGATGGATAAATATTCAGGAGGTGTTTCCATGTCTCATAGATCGGTATCTGAACAATCCGCCACACCGGTGTCTTCCGAGAAACGAGCTACGCTCTTGCAAACGTGGAAGCAGCGCATGGCGGCGGGGTCTCCCGCCGCCATACCTCTCACCCATGTTTCTCACGAAGGGCTCTTGCCCCTCTCTTTTGCCCAGGAGCGTATCTGGTTTCTGCAGCAATTCATGCCGGATTCCTCCGGCTATCATCTCCCCATTGCCCTGCACATCAGCGGTCAGGTCTCCTTGCCGCTCCTGGAACAGAGCTTCACCGAGTTGCTAAAACGCCATGTTCCCCTGCGAACCCGTTTTGTAGAACACGAGGGTCGGCCTGCCCAGGTCATTATGCCTCCGCCTGCCTTTACCATCGCGACCTGTGATCTGCGCACGTTCCCCGAGGATGAACGAGATAGGCAACTCCAACAGCACATCCAGGAGGAATATGCGCGCCCTTTTGATCTGACCAGCGGACCTTTGCTGCGGGCGTTCTTCTTTGAGCTCACAGATCAGAGCGCGGTCCTCTTGCTTCTCCTTCACCATCTGATTACCGATGGCTGGTCAAATGTGCTCATCATCAAAGAACTCGGCCAGATATATGGGGCGCTCGCGGCAGGCCAGCCCATCTCTCTCCCGGAACTCAGCTATCAGTATCCAGATCTGGTGCATTGGCAACGCCAGCGCTGGCAGGAGCACGCGCTCGCCAGGCAGCAAACATACTGGCAAGAGTTGCTGGGAAACGCGCCCTTTCTGCTCCAATTGCCACTGGATCATCCCCGGCCTGCCATCCAAACATCCAGAGGGGCCATCCATCGTTTCCTGGTTGCCCCACACATACAGGAAGAACTCAAGCGCCTGAGCCAGCAGGAGGGCGCCACCTTCGTCATGGCGGTGCTGGCTCTCTTCACACTCTTGCTCTGGCGTCTCACCCGGCAGGATGATATTCTGATTGGCATGCCCGCGTTTAATCGGACGCGTAGCGAGGCTGAAAACCTCGTCGGCCTGTTCGTCAACACTATCGTTTTACGCACAACATGCTCTCCTCAGGACACTTTTCGCACACTCCTGCGCCAGGTCCGCCAGAGGATGCTGGGAGCCTATGAGCACCAGGAGTATCCCTTTGAAAAACTTGTCGAAGCGCTCCAGCCCGAGCGCGATACCAGCCAGTCCCCCCTCTTTCAGGTGATGCTCAGCGTCAGCGCCGGGGATGATACGGAGCAGATGTCATGGCCAGGCGCGACTGTCCAGGTGCGTGAGGTGGACCCGGTGGCGGCCAATTTTGATCTCACGCTCGAAGTTGTTGAACAGGCGGGCCTGGCGAGTTTTGCCTTTGTCTA
>DASZXF010000972.1:0-2993 GCA_035546055.1 Ktedonobacteraceae bacterium | reverse complement strand
GGGCGTAGATCTCGCGAAAAATCGGCGAACGCTCCAGCCAGCGCGTCAGTTCGGCCCGGATGCTCGCGGTCAACGGCCCATCCTGTAGCGCCAGACCACCGCCCAGGACAATCAGGCGCGGATCATAGGCCATGGCCAGGATATAGAGCGCGAAGGCAAGCTGGCGTCCAGCCTGGTTGACGATCTCCAGGGCCAGTTCGTCGCCCTGACTGGCGGCGAGAAAAACCTCTGCGGTTGTGAGCGGCTCCTCGCGAGTGAGCGTGTCCCGTAAACACGAGGCGCGACCGGCTTGCAGAGCCTGCGAGGCACGACGCGCCAGGGCTGGTCCCGCTGCCTGCGCCTCCAGACAGCCCCGACCACCGCAGGCACAGAGCTGATCACCGGGCCAGACGGCGGTGTGGCCGATCTCACCAACCAGGCCATGCTCGCCACGATAAAGCTGACCCTGGATAATCACGCCCGCCGCGATGCCAGTCCCCAGGCTCAGATAGAGCATGTTCTGAACGCCCCGCGCAACTCCATAGACGCTCTCGCCCAGCGTAGCCGCGCCCACGTCATTTTCGATGGTGCAGGGCAGACCCAGGCGTGTCTCCAGCCAATCCTTCACCGGCACATTACGCCACTTGAGATTTGTTGAGAGCAGTCCGATGCCGCGCCGCGCGTCAACTTTGCCGGGAATCCCCAGGCCGATGCCACAAATGCGCGCGGCCTCACCTCCCGCCTCGCCGAGGAGCGTGTGGATGGCATGGGCGATGGTCTGCAAGGTATGTTCTGCGCTGCTGGTATCAGTCGGAAGTTGCATGCTTCTGAGGACGTTCCCCCGGACATCGACCACGCCGGCGGCAATTTTTGTACCGCCAACATCCACGCCGATAACCAGGTCACGTGCTTGCCGGGCCAATGTTGTCATGGAGCTTACGCTTTCAGGGATATCACGCGCTGCTCGCGCCGGGCTTGCTCTGCCGCGAACACCGTGAGATGGGTTTCCAAGGCTTCCTCTGGTCCGCAGAGAATCAGAGCGGGATCGTGCTGAGCCACCGCAGCGATAAAGCGGGCCATCAGAGCGTAATCCCCGCCGCCATGTCCGCTTTCCGCCTGCGGAATCTCTATCTCTTGCGCCTCGCCAGAAAGATAATCCTCAACGACAATCTTCGCGCCATCCCCGCGCAATTCGCCGCGTGTGCCAAAAATGGCCGTCTGGCGGTCGCGCATCACGCTGGTTCCCACCATAGAAAACGAGGCGGTCACGCCATCGGCGTAGAGCAGATTGACCACCTGGTGATCGACAACATCGTTATCACACTCGTAGACACAGCGCCCGTATGGCCCATCTCGCAAACGCGCCATCACCCCGTCCGGCGTCAACTCGGTCGCCACCACGTTGAGCGGCCAGCCCTGATTGCCACTGGCGAGCTGGCCCAGGTAGATCCTTCTGGCCGAATAAGGACACCGGGCCTCATAGGAACAATCCAGACAGCGTAACGCCTCCCCGGCTGCGGCTGGCTTTTGCTCTTTGCGAAAGTGCATGAGCGAGCCAAAAGAAGAGACCTGGACGCATGGTTGCCCGATGATATAGCGCAACCAGTCCAGGTCATGACAGGACTTTTGCAGCAGCATACACGACGACTCTGCCTCATTCCGCCAGTTGCCGCGCACAAACGAGTGGGCCATATGCCAGTACCCCACCGGCTCCAGGTGCTGCACACTGACAATCTGGCCTAACGCGCCCGAGGCCACCACCTCTTTGAGCCGCTGCGTATACGCGGTATAGCGCATCACATGCCCGACAGCCAGCAAAATGCCCTGTTCGCGTACCGTGTCTACGATCTTCTGACAACTCGCTGGATCAGGCGCCAGGGGCTTTTCCAGCAGCAGAGCGTAGCCCAGGCGCGCGAACGCCAGCGCGGGTTCCAGATGCAAGGCGTCGGGCGTGGCGATCACCACCGCGTCCGCGAATTTTGGCCGCGCGGCCAGCTCACGCCAGTCTGCGACCGCGTTCTCAGGCGCGATGCCGTGTTTCTGCACCATGCTTGCGCGATAGAACGCGCGTGGTTCGGCCACCCCTATCACGCGCGCCTGCTCGGGATAGTGGACGGCATACGTACCATAGACATCGCCTCGACTCCCCGCGCCAATCATCAGTAGTTCAACCGGCTTCATCTCTGTATCCTTTCACACTCGATTGCTGGTAAAATCACGAGATTTCACCAGCAATCGAGCCAGGGACACTTTTTGATATCAGTTCTCCCGCATGTTCTCAACGCAACAAGAGCGCGTTGAGAACATGCGGGAAGACCGATATCAGGATTATGCAATGACGATGCGATCAATATCTGGCGCCCAACCACCAGAGTTGGAGAATACCAGAGTATTGTTACTGCCCGCGTTTAAGGTGACAGTGGTAGTGAGAGAACCGACGTTGTTCCAGCCGCCAGTGGGCGAGAAGGTCAGGGTCGTGGACGATCCCCCGTTGACACTCAGGCTGGCGGTACGGTTGCCGCTCTCGCCATTGAGATAGTAGATCGTCACGGTATAGCTGCCGGCGCTGGAGGCGCTCACGCCGTTGAAGGTCAGGGTTCCACCGTTGCCGATATAGCCCACCTTTTCCCCGCCAGAGCAGGAACTGCACGAGGACACCACGGCCCCACCGGCCAGCGTATTATTGCTGGCCTCCGCCTCGTAACTCGTCGTGGGATGAGGAGTCGGCGTCGGCGTCATGGTCGGCGTCGGCGTCGGCGTTGGAGTGCCAGTGCTACCAGAGTTTACCACAATGCGATCAATATCCGGCGCCCAGCCACCAGAGTTGGAGAACGCCAGGGTATTGTTACTGCCCGCGTTTAAGGTGACAGTGGTGGTGAGAGAACCGACGTTGTTCCAGCCGCCAGTGGGCGAGAAGGTCAGGCTCGTGGACGATCCCCCGTTGGCGCTCAGGCTGGCGGTACGGTTGCCGCTCTCGCCATTGAGATAGTAGATCGTCACGGTATAGCTGCCGG
>DASZXF010000971.1:0-3583 GCA_035546055.1 Ktedonobacteraceae bacterium | reverse complement strand
ACAAACACTGTGCTATACTAGCGCCATCGATCAAGCCCGCGTAGCTCAATGGCAGAGCAGCGCACTCTTAATGCGACGGTTATAGGTTCGACTCCTATCGCGGGCACTCACCTCTACAATGGAGCATACCTTTCTAAAAACACTTCCCATCTTATTCAACAAGTTCAAGACGTTGCTTCTTCCAGCGCTTCCACCTGAAGAATACAGCAACCATACAGCAACGGGCTATTTTGCCGATCTTCTTACAGACGTTTCATCCATGCGGGGACGTTTAAAATAGTAAACCAGAGGACAACACAAATCTACCAGTTCCAGAAAAAAGACCGGCTTACTTTTCATCGAGTTTCAGATGCCGCAGGTTGAGCATGGCATAGATGCCTCCCAGCACGATCAGGATGCCTCCCCCGGCGAAAATCGTGTCATAGGTGCTGAAGACGAAGCCCAGGACGGTTGCATGGAAATGGGAGAGCAGTGTACTTGCCAGCACGCCAGCGAGCATGACTGAGAGCATGTTGAACAGACTTTGGGCCGGCGTCAGGACGGCAATGACACGACCGAGGAGTTGTTGGGGCGTAATATGCATGATCAGCGGACCTACCACGGTATTGAGACTTGCCAGTGGAATGCCGATCAGGAAGGTTACTGCCAGGGCCACCGGGAAGCTTGTGAGGCGGGCAAGCAGGATCAGCAGGCCGCCTACCAGCAGTAATCCCAGCCAGAAGATGCGCACAGATCCCAGGCGTGAAGCGAAGAAGGCGCTGAGCAGCGCCCCCAGCAGCGCTCCTGCTCCTATGGCAGTATCCAGCATACCGTAGAGATTGGCCGGTACCTGCAAATTCTGAGTCACAAAGAAAACAAAGACTGCATTGATAGGACCGGTGCCCAGGACGACGATCAGTACGGAAATCAGGATGGTCTGCATCAGCCGATTCTCGCGGTAAAATTGCAGGCCTTCCCCGAACTCTTGCCGCACGGTCGAGGAAGCTTTTTTCTCCTGGATTTGATCCGCCTCTGGAACACGGATGGCCCGGATGCAGAGAAAGGAGACGACAAAGGAGAGCGCGTTGAGCAGGAGCGCCCACGAGACGCCCAGCGTGATGAGCAGAGGAGCCGCCAGCACCGGACCAATGATGGTTGCCAGATTCGTACTCGCCTGCGCCAGGCTGCTCGCTCTGGTACGCTCTGGTTCAGCCACTACCTTGCTGATCAGTGTAAAACGAGAGGGATTGAAGAACTGCGCGCAGGTAGTAGCAGCAATGACGACCAGGTAGATCAGTGTTATCTGGAAGGGAGCAGGCCAGCGCTCCCCAAAAAGCGGGAGTACCAGGAGTGACACGATGAAGAGGGCTCGCAAGCCATCCATACGCAGCATCGTCAGCCGCTTGTTCCAGCGGTCCGCGAAGACGCCAGCCAGGGGACCAATCACGAAGGTCGGGAGAGCAGCGGCAAGCAAAACGCCGCTGACTGCCAGCGGCGCCCAGGGCTGGCCGTGGGCGATAATGACAGCGATCCAGATTGTGAGAGTGGTATCAAAAACGAAGTCACCCAGGACAGAAATGCTCTGTCCAAGCCAGAGCAAACGAAAATTGCGATTGATGAGCAGGCCGGGTTTCGCGGGCGGTCCTGCCTCCATCTCTGTCGTCTCCATGACACTCCCTTCCTTCCTTGAAGAGTAGATCGCGCTTCAG
Source organism: Ktedonobacteraceae bacterium (assembly GCA_035546055.1). Taxonomy (GTDB): domain Bacteria; phylum Chloroflexota; class Ktedonobacteria; order Ktedonobacterales; family Ktedonobacteraceae; genus Paraktedonobacter. Next base: position 1,895 of record DASZXF010000971.1, on the reverse strand, counting down.
TATAACTGATGGTACCTGCCCTGACAACTGAGCGGCAAAACCTGAAGCCACCTCATTTTATCAGGTCATGGAACGCCAACGAACTGTGAGGGAACATCGCCGACGAGTCGTGGCAGGCGCCACTACCACGACTCTTATCTCCCGCCACGGCTCTTATCCCCTGCTGCGATTTGTGACATTTGCGTGTCCTGCCGCAGAAAAGAGACACGCAAAGATTTACCGATCTGGCAAAGATCAGTCGTTAGCACGTCACCTGGAGCAGCAATTTACCGATGCTGGCGTTGCTTTCCATCAATTGATGCGCCCGCGCGGCCTGCTCCAGTGGAAGCGTTTCGGCGATGTTCAGATGAATTTTGTCCGTGACGAGAAAATCGATGGCTTTGCGCGCGGTGACAATCAGGTGGCCGGGATCTTCCTGGCGCAGAGCGCTGAAACTGTAGCCCAGGATACCTTTGTTGCCGCCGAGCAGCGGACCAGGCGCGATTGGCAGATCGGGATTACCGCTGGCATTGCCGAAATTGACCATACGCCCGAAGGGAGCCAGTAAACTCAAGCTCTGACTGCGCGTTGGCTCTCCTGCCGCGTCGAGAATAAGATCGACGCCCCGGCCTCCGGTTACGGCACGCACCGCTTCCACAAAGCCGTCGCGCAGAAAAACCTGATCATAGCCGGATTCTCTGGCGGCGGCGATTTTTTGCGCGCTGCCCACTGTGCCCAGGACGCGACCCGCACCCAGCGCCCGCGCTAGCTGGCCAGCTATGCTTCCCACACCGCCGGTAGCCGCGTGAATCAGTACCGTCTCGCCCTCCTGCAAACGAGCTGTATTGACGAGGAGATCATAGGCCGTGGTCGCTGCCACAGGGAACGCTGCGGCTGTCGCCAGGTCAAGCTGTCTGTGCTCGTTGTCCAGGGGAATGGTCAGATCCGCCTCGGCCAGCACAAATTCAGCATATCCGCCGCCTTTGACAAAGGCGGCCACCCGCTGACCCTCGCGCAATCCTTCAACCTGCGCTCCAATCTCGTGAATGTATCCGGCGACTTCCAGTCCCGGCACATAGGGAAATTGCTCAACGCGATAGGCCCGCCGACGAGCCATGATGTCAATATAGTTGACGCTGGTATAGGCCGCCCGAATACTGACCTGGCGCGGGCCGGGATGAGGATCAGGCAATGTTTGCAGACGCATAACTTCAGGTCCGCCTATTTCGGGAATAACTATTGCACGCATATGCTACCTCTGTTTCTGCTGGCACTTCTATTTTTCTTGCGAAGAAGTTTGCTGATATTGCTCGTAAAATGCGAGCTTTTGCTGTACGGCCTCCAGCAACGAGTCAAGGAGACGCCGCTGTTCGCAGAGCTGCCGTTGCTGCTGGCGCAAAAGAGCCACCCGCTTCTCAGCCACCGCCGGGGGAATCTCTCTCCCCTGCTGCAGGCGCTCAAGCATACAACCATCCTCAGTAAAAGCGATGATGTCCTCCAGCGACATGCCTGTTTGCTTGAGCTGGAGCAGAAAGCGCAGATAGCTGACATCAGCCTCGCTAAATGCTCTGATGCCATTGGGCAAACGCTTGATGCGCGGAAGCACCCCCGCTTTTTCATAAAAGCGGATGGTGTAGGCGGAAATTCCCGTCAGTTCAACAACTTCCTGGATGGTCATACATCATCTCCTCATCGTTTCAGCAGCCAGAGAAAGCATACACGCTAGAGTTAACTCTAAGTCAAGAGGAAAGATGGAGACATGAAAAAACCGCCCATGTGGGCGGGTGAAACGGCGACGTCTTATTTTCCCGTGGGGCTGCCCCCAGAGTATCATCAGAGCTGAAGAGCTTAACTACCGTGTTCGGGATGGGAACGGGTGTACCCTCTTCGCTATAGTCACCGGTTCGCCTGCACAT
>DASZXF010000970.1:0-6003 GCA_035546055.1 Ktedonobacteraceae bacterium | reverse complement strand
CCCCCAACTCCTGCGAAGCGCCGCAGGCGCTGAGGAGTCAACCACGACTTTCCCAACAGGATCAAATGGGAGAGGACTCATGCATCCAAAAAGAGGGGGATGCAGGAATCTGTTTTAACCTTGCGAGCAGTGGGTGCCATTCAGGGTGAACGACGTGGGGATGGCGTTGCTCCCATTCCATGTCCCACTGAAGCCAGGGTTGGCCGTTGCTCCTGGAGCAAGCGTGCCGTTGTAGCTCACGTTGGTGATGGTGACGGAACTGCCTGACTGGGTGACGTTTCCGTTCCAGCTCTGGGTAATTGTCTGACCGTTGGCAAAGGAGAAGGTCAGGCTCCAGCCGTTCCAGGTGGTGGTGCCGGTATTGGTAATCACAATATTCCCGATAAATCCACCAGGCCACTGGGAGGCGATGGTATAGCTGACGCTGCATCCACTCCCGGACGTTCCACTGGTGGGCGTAGGTGTCACGCCTCTGGTCGGCGTCGAGGTTGGGGTGGTTCCGTGTGTTGGCGTGGCTGTCGGATTGCCATTGCCGCTGATGATGCCGACGCCGGAGTAAGTGCTGACCTCGCTGGCTACGGAGGACGTGGGATCGAGCGTATAGGCGTAAGGCGCCTGGGTAAAGCTGCCAACCTGGGTGATGTCAACCGTTGCCCCACCGTAATCATTGCCACTGGCATTGGCGTAGCCATCTTCCGAGCTATCGCCGGTTGTGGTGATGGCTGTGTCGACGTTGCTGAAGACGTTATTCTGAATGAGCATCTGGGCGCCCATACGGGAGTGGATCGCGCTGTCGCTGACGTTCTGGAAGTAGTTGTTGTAGACATGCCCGGTGCCAAAGCGCAGGCTGGGCAGACGGGAGTTGACGTTATAGAACCAGTTGTGATGGTAGGTCACGTGGAGATGACCGGTGTCCTCTGAACCGTTACTATCCGAATGGCCGACCAGCGAAACTTTGTAGTGGTCGTGCAGGCGATTCCAGGAAACGGTGATGTAATCGGCGGCATGGGTGATATCGATCAACCCGTCGTAATAATCCTTCCCGTGGTTCATATCGGAGAAGAGATTATTATGGTCAATCCATACATGGGTGGTTCCATCTTGAATATGGATGGCATCGCCGCTGGTGTCTGAAGCCAGCACATAAGAAATGCTCAGATTGCGAATGATGACATTGCTTACGCTGTCGAGGTTCAGACTGATACCTACCAGCGCGCCGGTTGAGCCAACGCCCAGGATGGTTGTATTTGAGCCAACTTTTACGTCTGTATCCCCGCTGATGGTTCCACTGACGTAGACGATTTTGGGCGAGGAGCCGCTGACTGCACTGGTGAGCGCGGAGAGACTGCTGACTGTTACACTGGAACCTCCGGCGCCTCCGGTTGTTCCAGCTCCATAGCCCACCAGGGGATCATCAGGAGCCGCTGCGTGGGCCTGCTGAGGAGAGAGAAAGGCCGGGAAAACCAGCGCCGCTGCGAAGATGATGATCAGGGCCGCTGGAATGGACCAGAGAAGCGATCTGCGTTTCTTGTCGGTTTTTTTCTGCATAGAGAGTCTCCATCTCGCTGATGTCAGGATCATGTACAGACCCTGCCTTGTCTGACAATCTTTCAAAAGCAATCCAAAGAGCGCGACTTTTCAGGTGTTCCCCTGCGGGCGGTGCAGACTGCATCTGCACCGCTCTTTTTTCTCACAGGGATGGAGCTTTTACATGCGATTGAATATTACGAGGTACTACAGGCGACACCATTGAGCTTGAACGAGGTGGGAGCCGCGTTGCTGCCGCTCCAGGCGCCGTTGAAGCCAAAGTTCGTTGTGCCTCCAGGAGCGATGGTGCCATTGTAGGAAAGGTTGGTTACTGAGACATTGCTGCCTGACTGGGTGTAACTGCCATTCCAGAGCTGGGTGATCGTCTGGCCATTGGCGAAGCTCCAGCTCAGCGTCCAGCCGTTAATGCTTGTACTCCCCGTATTGGTGATCGTTACGCTGGTCCCAAAGCCACCCGGCCACTGGTTGGTAATCGTGTACTGGACCTTGCAGGCTGCGCCGGAGACCTGCGTCGGCGTTGGCGTCGGGGTTGTGCCAGTGGTCGGCGTCGGGGTTGGTGTTGTACCGGCAGTCGGTGTGGGCGTCGGCGTGGTTCCGCTGGTGGCGGTGGGCGTCGGGGTAACTCCACCTGTGCCGGTGAGCACATACGTGACCAGCGAACGCGCGGGAATCGTGGCACTGAAGGAACCGCCGCTGACCGACGTGGTGGCCTGTTGGGCCGTGTGGTTTGAGTTGTTGGTCAGATACGGCGTTACCGTCGCGCCATTGGCTACGCCCGTATTTTGCAGGGAGTAGGAGGCTGTGATGGCGCTGCTGGCCGTGTTCAGGACCACGATGGAGACTGTGCCATTGGTATTGCGGTAAGCGCTGACTTGCAGATTGCTATCGCCTGAACTGGCTCCGATGCGCACGGCTCCGGGACGGATAAAGCGGCTATAGTTGGCAAAGGCCCACAGGCGGCCAGAGGCAATGACGCTGCTCCCATTGTAATTGACCAGATAGGCATTGGTGGTGACGTTCACTTCAGCACCCTGCCAGAAGAGGAACGCGCTCAGGTTGGCAGCCGTCATACCGGTGTGGATGCGCTGCGCCCAGTTCAGGCCATCGCTCTGCCCGCCGTCATCCCAGGCATCATCGGTGCTATCGAAGATGCCCCATTCCGACTGCCAGACATGGCGAGAGCCCAGACCCGTAATCGGGAAGGTGGGAGCTGCGCCATAGCCGTGGCTGGAGAATATGCTGAGCGCCGAACTGGCTGCGCTGTTGTTTTCAAGCGCGGTGGCATAGCTCTGCGCGGTATTCCAGCCCAGCACATCGCAACAGACGATCTTTGAACTCAGTCCCGCTGCTCTGACCGTGGACCCCAGGATGCCGATAAAGTCGGCGGCCTGCGTGGGGTCCATCAGCATACTGGAGTAGCTGGTCGTGTAATTGAGTTCGTTGAAGGCGCCCAGCTCGCTCAGGGGGACGCCCGCGTTCTGGTAATCCTTCGCGTACTGCACCAGGTAGTTGGCATACGCCTGCCGCCAGTCGCCTGTGCTGCAACTGCTTGCTCCGGGAGCGCCGCAGAGGGTGCCTCCATTCGACTCGCTGCCGTTGGTCTTCATAAAGCCGGGCGCGCTCCAGGCATCGCCATAGAACTGCGTGACGCCGTAGCTTTTGGCCTGCTGGGCCATCCAGACCTGGCCCTCGCTGCTCCCCAGCGCCGCATACGTCGGATTGGCCGTCGGGCTACCCGGACTGTTCGGCTCGATGGTATTGCCGGAATCCGAGGGCAACAAAATGCGCAGAATGGTCAGTCCCGCGCCTGTGCTCTGACTGTAGAGCAGATCCAGCATCTGCTTCTGGACACTGGCGGGCTGATTTTCCACATCCAGCGCCCGCCCAAAAGCATCTGCCGCCCCGAAGCCATCGATGGTCTGATAGGTGGTCGCGCCATTAATGGACACGGCTGAGGCGGCATAAGCTCGTTGCTGGGAGAACCAGCCGGTGAACACTCCACTGAGAACCAGAACCCCTAACAATGCAGGCAGCCCTACCTTGCGGAGAAGATGAGGTGAGATGCTCATATTCTTTTTCCTTCCCTGGAATAAGAAGTTGGGAGAGCTCTTTCAGTCGCTCTCAGCCCTCGAAAGTTTGAGGCTTTTCGCGCGACTGAAGAGAGCTATCCTGTGGTCAGTGCGTGGCGAATGGTCAAACAACCGCGCAGGTTGCGCCATTCAGGGTAAACGCTGTCGGGGCTGTGTTGGTGCCATTCCAGGAACCGTTAAAGCCGGGCGACGAGGATAGCGCTTGCCCTGCCGGAATGGATGCGTTATATGAGACATTGGAAATGGTGACGGCGCTGCCGCTCTGGGTATAATTGCCATTCCACAGTTGAGTTATGGTCTGCCCGTTGGGGAACGAGAAGCCCAGACTCCAGCCGTTGATGGCCGTAGAACCCGTGTTGGTGATGGTCAAACTCGCCCCGAAGCCTCCCGGCCACTGATTGGTGATGGCGTAATGGACGCTACAACTGGCCCCGGAGACCGGCGTGGGGGTTGTCCCATGAGTCGGGGTAGGTGTAGGCGTCGTCCCATGAGTCGGGGTGGGCGTCGGGGTGCTGCTTACGTTGCTGCCATAGCCAGCGGCCACAATACTGGCCTGCACGGCGTTTTCGGTCGCGTCCGAGGGATAGCCGGAGGTCATCACGCCCTCGTAGAAGGTGCCGGCGGCTCCGTTACTGTTGTCGCCACCAATGCCCAGGATGATGGCCCCCTGCTTGTGCATGGGGTTGTAGCCTGAGACGTTGGGGCGCGGACCATTGTACATGGTGGTCAGACCACCGGATTGGGCGTTGCCGGCTTTGATGGCCCATTGATTGGGCTCGCCCTTGACGATAGCCGTGACATAGCGTGACGAGATGCTCTGATCGCCGCTGTTGTAGCCGGCGTTGACGCCAGAGAACAGACCGTTCTCCAGATCCGCCATGACCCAGGGACCGCTGCCGGAACCATAGCCCCAGACTTTGATATTGCCGAAGTAGATGGCTTCCATGGTGCCGTTGCCATCGTCACGGGCGTTGGTCTCCGCGTTGCCGTAGTCGAAACAGCAGCCGCCGTTGTAATGGGTGCCGTCGAAGACCGCGTATTCGCCTTCGGGATTGTCCCCCGTCGCGATGCCATTGGTATTGTCGTTGCGGTATCCGGTGCCAGGTGCCACATAGACGCCATAGGCTTTATGCCCGCCAATGGTGATCGGCGCGGCGGTCGCGTTGGCCAGGTTGTCATAGCCGCCCGCCGCCGGGCCGCTGAACCCGCCGGGAGGTGCCTGGGTCAGGTTGTTGCCGTGCCCGGACTGATCGTAGATGATGGTGATGACGCAACTCGTGCCGGCACAGAACGAGTCCTGCGCGGCGGCGTTGGCGTAACCGCCAGCGGAGAGCACGCCGATGTTCAAGGTGGCGTTATCCGAGGAGCGCCGGACCTGGTACAGATTGCCGTTGTAGGCGCTGTACAGCGCGCGCACCGTGCTATGGGCAGCCACGCAGGGCGTACCGCCGGACGCATAAATGTCGCAGGAGAGCGATCCCGCCGCGAAAGCAACCCGAGGAGAAGCGCCAGACAGGCCGGCAATGCCAAGTGTGCCCGCAATGGTACACACCACAGCGATGAGCGATACGAGGAATCTCCACCTGCGAGGGTGTAGAGGTTGTCCATTTGAGGTCGGTTGTTTCACGTCCTTGTATCCTTTCCACTTGCTGAAAATGGTTTCTTCCTATGACCATACGAGAACTTCTCATTCTCACAGAGCCTTTGCCTTGCAGATAACGAGGCCCATGGAGAACAGGAGACGTTTCTGAGCCAGGCCAAGCTTGCTCAAAAAGTAATCGGAAAACCTCACCTCCTTTGCATGGACTGAGCAATCTCAGGCAGGAAACTGCTCAGTCCTCTGAACTGTGAACCGCTTCCATCGCGCCTGCGCGGTGGCGCAGGCCTGCCGTTCAGGGAATAAGAGGCTGGATCGAGATTCCCCTTGCGCGGCAGATGGGACAGCGAGAGGTTATGAGCGGGTCCACTTCTGGTTGCTGCCACCGTTACAGGTCCAGATCTCCACCGAGGTGCCGTTGGCCGTGCCTTTCCCCGTCACATCGAGACAGAGGCCCGACTCGCGGCCCACCACGGTGCCATCGGAGTTGAGGGTCCACTGCTGGTTCGCATCCCCATTGCAGTCCCAGATCTCGACTTTGGTACCCGCCGCCGTGGCGTGGTTGGGCACGTCAAGGCATTTGTTGCCGTAGACCTGGAGTTCTCCATTGGAGAACGCGGTCCATTGCTGGTTGCTGCCCCCGTTGCAGTCCCAGATTTCCAGCAGCGTGCCGTTGGTCGTGGCTCTCCCTGGCACATCCAGACAGCGGTTGGAACTCACGCTGCGCAGAACTCCAGCCGTACTCGTACTCGAACCGATCTGAGGCCA
>DASZXF010000969.1:0-2908 GCA_035546055.1 Ktedonobacteraceae bacterium | reverse complement strand
ATCATGATCTCTTCGGGAAAAGATATGTCAGCATTTTTAACTATACGCGTCAACATCGATGGGTTCACCTTATAACAAAGGAACTCCCCGAAAAGTCTCCGCTTGATTTGAAAGAGCTAAATGAGCAGAAAAAGCAAGGTTCAAAACTGAAAGCATCTACAGCATAAAAATAGGATGCATGGCTTAGCCCTGGCATGAAATACAACAGATCCAATATATCTACCAGTGCCTCAATCTGCTAAACCAACACATCTTGATTTACTGCTATCTTTTGGCTCTTTCTTAATGCTCCCCTGATGAGCCAGTAGGATTGCATCAACATCGCGCCACTCAGGCAATGTTACTACTGGAACGGCCAGCCTTTCAGGTCCATCGAACATCTCTGCCTGTGACACTCCAAACGCCACCACCGTCAACCGCCGTTGCAGATCAGCCGCCAGCGCGGGCATACCCTCTTCCAGATCAGCCCAGCATTCCAGCGCGAGCCGCCAGCCATCATCAATCAACACCAGCGGCCCAGCATACCGCGCCACCATTTGCAGCTTGTGAGTCATACTCTGACACATCAACACTCTTCCCGGCGCGGGAAAGCCCTGCTTGTAGAGCCAGCCACGCGTGATCAACTCCGCTTCTGGCGCGCGTGTTGTCACATACACCACATCACCGACTGCTGCCAGCCTCCGCACCCCTTCCAACGCGCCAGGCAACGGCTCACGTCTCCGTAGCACCGCCGGCAACCGCAACAGCTCAGACCAGTTCTGCACCTGCTCAGGCACCGCGACACCCAGCGTCCGGTAGTGTTGTACACCCTCCGCCAGATCCTGGCCCATGGAGCCGGTCGCAATCGTCTGGTCAATATCTACACAAAACGTCGTCATATGTGCCCTCTCACAGTCGGAAGCCTGTCAGCGCCTCCCTGGCGCTCAGACATGGAACAACACCAGCCTTCCCACTGCCGTTTTGGCATCAGGCGTATACTGGACATGAATCACCATTGAACCGATTCGCTGGAGCATGACCGCGAACGTGGCGGCCAGCCGGTGTACAACGGACCAGCGACAGAAGCGCGGCCAACGGGGATCAGCTCCCGAAGGCCGCGTCTCTGTATGCACCGCTACCTGCTGATCACACACGATGAGGACAGATCCCCCTGTCTGACTACCATTTCCTGTGTCTTCGCTGAAATCACCAGCGTAGAACATGCTTTCCCCGGTTGCCCCAGCGCTACCCACTGCTCATACGCCTGCGTCAGCTCTTCCCACAGCGCCCGCTCTCCCTTCACCACAATACCGATTCCATCCTCGCGCTGTTCTATTGCCACCGTCGTCCCTGTCTGCTCATCAATCAGCAGCGCCCAGGCCCGCTGTTCCCGCTGATACCACTTGATCGCCAGGGCCGGGAAGTGACACTGCATCCAGAGATTCAACGCCTCTTCCTGCCTCTCGCGGAAGCGCTCAAACGAACAAAAGTGCTCCGCGCAGGCATACGCCGTCGTCCCGGCCTCATACACCGTCTGCTTCTCCCTTGTGGGCACGGCAAAGGATTCCACCTGCGTGTTTCCCTCCGCCGTGTCGCGCATCCCCATAAAGCTGATCTCTTCCTTCACCGCCAGGAAGCGTCCTTGCACGCGGCCATTCTCCTGCTTCTCGACCACCATCAGCCCGCCGCCAATCTTGCCGCGCAGATCCAGCACCAGCCGCCCACCTGACGCAAGCTGTTCCACCCACGCGCCGGGCACCGGGAACGCGCTGGCCGTCGCGATGATGCGCTCATACGATCCTCGTCCCGGCGCGCCCAGATGGCCATCGCCCACGATAACGGTCATACCAGTCCCAACGACGCTTTCAATGCGCCCGCGAGCCAGGTCCGCCAGTTCCCTGTCAATCTCCACCGTCGTCACCAGTGCCGGATCGCCGGCCAACCGCGCCAGCAAGGCCGCGTTATAGCCAGTGCCGGTCCCAATCTCCAACACCCTCATCCCCGGCTGCACATCCAGCGCCTCCAGCATCAGCGCCATCGCCGAGGGCTGCGAACTCGAACTCAGCGGCATTCCGCGCCCATCTCGCTTCGTCAGCAACGCGCGATCCTGGTACACTTCCTCCAGCCAGACCGCGCTCCTGTCGCCACTCTCCGGCGCGAGAAAGGCGTGGCGCGGCACCGTCAGAAAGGCTTCGCACACCCGTGCCGACAGCGCGCCCTGCTCCTCCATTCGTTGAACCAGCGCCTCTTGATAGATGGATGGTGCCTGCATCCTGTTCCTCTCCTTCTCTCACCTATGCCACGCCGGCCAGCAGCCGGGCCAGGCTGGCAAACAGCGGCAGCCCGGTCGGCTCCTCCAACCAGCCGAGTTGCCCGCAGGTTTCGTGGAGTAGAGAATAGTCGTCAAAAAATTGCAGAGAAACCTGCCTCCCCAGACCGTTGAGAAACATCTGTCAGTGACATCCGTGACAGTTCAGGCGGCGGAACGAGCAAGGCTAGAAGAATCATCCCTGCTGGAAAATCTGAAGATCCTGGTCAAGATCTTCAGGGAAAGGCTGGAGTTGCTCAACGATTTCCTGGACAACTTGGCGTAAATGAGGGTGCACGTGCCAAAAATCGGCTTTCACCTTGAGAACATTTGCCAGGAGATCGCCTGGGAAGAAATCCCCTGCAACGAGAGGGTCTTGCTGTAAGTGTTCAAGGGCCAAAGGGATTAAGTAGTCCAGGCTGATGTTTTGCCCAATCATGATTCGTAGATCCTCGACGGTAAAATCTCGGAGAGGCTTCCGCCGGAGAGCGTGGCACGTGCGGACAAGGTAGGAAGGAAAAGGAGCCTCTCCCCAATCCTGCATTTCAAGTTCTTGCAAGGATTGTCCTCTCTCGTCGTCGGAGAGAGCTGGATAGTATGTAAAACCGTGTTTTGCCATAG
>DASZXF010000968.1:0-1588 GCA_035546055.1 Ktedonobacteraceae bacterium | reverse complement strand
CCAGTGTCAACAGTGTGGCAATGAATACGACAAGGCTTTCCAGGTCATTATGAGCGATCAGCAGCGCTATACCTTCGATAGCTTTGAGTGCGCCGTTGCCAAACTGGCGCCGACGTGCTCACATTGCGGGTGCCGCATCATTGGTCATGGCGTGGAGGTCAATGGTACCTATTACTGCTGCGCGAATTGCGCCAGCGCGGAAGGTGCCAGGGGTATTCAGGATCGGCATTAACGACCTGGCGCAAGCGCGGGCGAACCTGTCTCGTCCGCGCCTGCGCGCCCGGCTGACCTCTCGATAGTTCTCTCCCTGCCCGCCGCGCTCCTCTTGCCGTTGCCCGCCGCGCGGTCGCTCCTCGGCTCCTTCGTTCTGTTCCATGCCTCTTGACCTGCGCACCTGGCGCAACCATACATTTATCCGGGAGAGATAGAAGCGTTTTATGATGAATGGGATGTGGTAGATGAAAACAAACGATCAGGCGCTCGTTCAGGAGCGTGCCCTGGAAAACCGGACACAACTGGTTGTGGTGGTCTTTGCCCTGTGCTGTTTCGCGATGATGATGAGCGTTGGCATGGCCTTCCCTGTCTTTGCCCACCTGTTTAAGCAAAGTCCCTCCGGGGTGGTTCTCCTCAGCGTGATGATGGTGACTCCGCACCTGGCTCTGTGCGGACTGGCGCCTCTGGTGGGTTGTCTGGCGGACCGCTACGGGCGCTATCCTTTTCTGCTGCTGGCCTTTGCCGGACTGGTCTGCACCAGTGGCGCGGATCTCTGCGCACGAACTCCCATCAGCTATCTCGGTATTCAGGTTTTGCAGGGATTTGTCTGTGCCGGCGCCAGACCGGCCATGATGGGCATCATAGCCGAGATTGTGCCAGAAGCTCAACGCGCCCGCAAGCTGGGCATATTGATGGCAGGCTTTGCCGGGGGACTGGCCCTGGGTCCGGCTGCTGGCGGCTTTCTCTTTCAACGTTGGGGTCTGGCGGCGTCCTTTGGCACCGCGCTGGGCATCAATCTGCTCGGACTGGTTCTGCTGTGCGCGATGCGTTCCAGCCTTGTCTCGCCTGGTCGGCGGACGCGCACGAAGCGCCTGCCAGAGTCGGCGGGCGGCCATCTTCCCGGCCAGCTCCGCCTGTCGCTGCTTCTGCCTCTCTCGTTCTTCATCAGTTTACTGGTGCTTGAGTTTATCCTGTCCTTTGGTCGCACTTTTGTGGAGCCGCAGTTTGTGCTCTACGTCACGAAAGTGCTCTGTTTCTCACCTACGCAACTGGGTCTGCTGATGAGCGGCCATGGTTGCGCCATGTTCGTGGGCGCGCTGGCGTTAAGTCGTCTGGGCGAACGCACAGGCAGACGCCTCGCTCTGAGCATGGGCTTTTTCTTGCAGGCGCTTTTCCCTTGCGGTCTGCTCGTGTTGCATCAATTTGCCTTCCTGCTGCTGGCGGCCCTGCTGGCCGGCGCGGGCAGCGGCTTAATCCTGCCGCTGCTGTGTACGTATTTTCTGGACAGCGTGCCAACGGCTCATCAGTCGAAAACGCAGGGCATCAAAGAAGCCGCCGGCGCCGTGGGTGGTCTTGCCGGTTCCCTGCCCGCCAT
>DASZXF010000967.1:0-3487 GCA_035546055.1 Ktedonobacteraceae bacterium | reverse complement strand
AAAACGAGCGAATCCTGGGCGACGCACTTGAGCATCTCTACGAACTCCATCAACCCCCGATTGGCGATATTCAGTTCGCCATCGAATCTATAGGCGCGTGGATCGCTTTCTACTCCAACCTCACCAATAGTCGAAAGGTCGATACCGCCGACGAGTTCGCTGATGTCCTGGCTGTTGTGCTGAACAAAGCCATCAGCCACGAAGGAGTGGGTTTCGGGCACCAGCAGATCATAGACTGGCTCGATGCCAGCCGGGCGAATTTCGCGCACTGTCAGCCAGAGGTAGTTTTGCTTGACCAGCGTGGCCAGTTGCGCGTGGGCCAGGTCGGGCTTTTCTGCGAGCACGGTTCGCGCGCGGTTGTAAGACAACTGGCGATCTCCGGCCATGATACGGGCCAGGTAGCCATCGCCGCCGTGACTGTTGAGCAGCGTTGAGCCATGCGGCAGATGATCATAGTTGGTCTTGTCGCTACGTGTCTCGCGCAAGGGCGCGGTTGCCTTGTCGCGTAGAGACGGAAGCAACTCAAGCAGATCGAGTACCTGATCCCCGCGCAGGGTGACATTATAATATGTCTCACCACTGTCCTGATGCGTCCAGAGGGAACCGACGACTCCCAGATTCAGGAGCAGGATATGCACCTGGCGGGCGAGCTGGCGTGATTTGCTGGTGAACTTGAAGGTATTGGAACCCTCTTTAGTGCCGCGCAGAGTGGCATCACCCCAGAAAAGACCTTCCAGGAAGGCCAGGATATCTTCGCGACTGCTGCTCAGCACTGTCGCGGGGACTGCTTTGGCGTGTGAGCCACGGGCAATGCCCAGTTCGCCACGCAGCCATGTACTCAGCGCTTTGCTGCTAATCGAGACATTATAATTATAGGTCTGGCCTTTGCGATGTGGTACTGCTTCCAGATCGAAGAGTGCGCGTGTCAGATCCACAAAGCGCTGGATCAAATCCTGCGAGCCATTGACAAACCATGTTTCATACGGGGTCACGCTTCCTTCGGCAGTCAGCAGACCAAGCCAGTAGGCCAGAGCGGGGGTCATTGTGCGCGGCTGGCGAGGCAAAGGATAGAAACTGGCTGGCAACTGAGCGCCTGTGCCGAAGACCTGGCTACCACGAGCCAGCGCCACATAGCTATCTGGCTGCAAATCGCCAATTTTGGTCCAGACCGTCTCGCCGTTGGGCAGAAGGGTCAGGAGCGGGTGATTGGCGGTACCTCGGATGGTATAGCCCAGGTTGGTTTCGACCTCGTAGATGGGCTGGAAGCCGCCACAGTAGAACTGCGAAGCCTTTTCAGGACCATTGATGCCCAGGATAGTCGTCTCGTAAGGGACGAATTCATCTTCGTGCGGCTTCTGCGGAAGCTGGAGGAAGATATCCTCCATGGATTGCAGACCCCTGTCGGTCAGAACCAGCGTATCTCCGGTTACGCACTTCGGGTCACTCGGCGTAAAGGTGCCGACGCCCACGCGGTACTTTTCGCTAAAGCCGATACGTTTGACCGGGACATCTTCGATGCGGCCCCTGTACTGCGTATCTACCATATAGCGGCAGTGGGGGCAGAGGTCGCCCTCTACGTAAAGGCCGAATTCGCGCTCAACTTCGTCGCGCAGTTCATTGGGGATCAGGTGGAGAGGCTCCTCGTGCATGGGGCAGTCCTTAATGGCGTAGACCGCGCCCTCCTCGCTGCGGGTATAGGCCTCCAGGCCGCGTTTGAGCAGATAAACGATGCTGGACTTACCGCCGCCGACCGGACCCATCAGCAGCAGAATGCGTTTGCGCACTTCCAGGCGTTGAGCTGCCGAATGGAAGTACTCGACAATTTGCTGCAGAGGCTTCTCAATGCCGAAGATCTCCTGGGTAAAGAAATTGTAACGTGGGTCCCCGGTGCGGGTCGTCTCGATCCCGGCATCCATAATCATATGATAAATGCGCTCGTGAGACAGTCGACTCACTTGCGGCTTCTTGGTCGCAATCTCAAAGTACTGGGCAAATGTTCCTTCCCACTGTAACCCCTTCTCCCGGTCTCTGTATTCCTCTAACCGCTTCACCAGATCCATAGGGTCACCCTCTCTCTCTATGCTGTTAGCATATCCCTGCCTGGGCGCTAACTGCTGTACAGACGCACTAGAAAAGTCAACCGGAATGGTAAACAACGATAACGCGGTCCATGCGCTGCGCGTAGAGGCTCGTCTGAGTTTAAAAGGGCTGGCTCTTGCTCGACACGTCGAGGCGGAAGACCAGCCCTTTACTACGTCGCAGAGATTTGTTGGTGAATATGATCCATCTCCTGCCCGTTATGAGTTGTGATGATGCCTGTTGTTTGCAACCCGCATCCTTTGGTGTATCTGGGACGACAACTGTGATCTTGACACAATGCTTTTTTCGCAGGTCTACTGAAGAGACAATCCCTCAATTTGGAACACAACGTCAAGGATTTGGATAGAAAGACCCGCTTTAAAACATCCGTGCCTAATGCTAGAATACCAGTTCAGATGAGCGTATGTCAAGGGTATTGAGGGTTGGAAGTGGACACAGCCGTGTGAATCGGTCCAGGAAGATAAGCCGGGCTTTTTCAGGCTGGTTTCAATCCTGGCGCGCCTTCCCTGCTTTAGAGCTTTGCTGGCAAGACGAGAAGAACCGTCCTGATACCTCTCTTTGCTTTTACCTGTTCCTATTAATAGCAACGCATTTCAGGCTGAGATTGTCCGCCCTATGCGGGCGAGGTGACAAGCGGCGTCTCCACCAGCGGCAGGGTGACTGCAATGGCGGTGCCCCGTTCGCTGTCAGATTGGATGGACAGGTGTCCCTGGACGTTCTTCACGCGTTCCAGCATACCGTTCAGACCGTAATGGCCGTTGGGACTCTGGTAGCTGGTGGCGTTTTCCTGGTGCTGGCAGAGACCGGGTGGCAGACCAATGCCATCATCCTCGATTTTGAGAAAAATTTGCCCGTCCTGTCGGCTGATGTGCAGCAGCACGTTGCGCGCCTGAGCATGCTTTTCGATGTTCGCCAGTGCCTCCTGACCAACTTTCCAGAGCGCCTCTTCGATTGGCTCGGGCAGACCTTCAATATCGGGATAGAGATCATAAGCAATATGCAGATCGTTGCGCTGGGCCATCTCGCGCGCATAACGGCTGAGGGCGCGGCAGGCCGGTTCGCGTTCCAGCGCGGGTGAGCGCAGATTGGCAATCGAGGCTCGCAGTTCCTTCATACTGGAGCGCACAATCTCCCTGGTCGTCTCCAGCTCCTGGTCGCAGCGCGCTGGATTCACCTCGCGCAGCTTCTGCGCCGCCTCCAGTTTGACCGCCACCAGCACCAGCGCGTGACCCAGCGTATCGTGCATCTCGCGCGCCAGCCGCGTGCGCTCGCGCAGCACCGCCAGTTCTTGCTCCTGGATGGCCGACTCCGCGAGCTGGCGATGCGCCTCCTTCAACTCCGCGTTGGTCCGGGTGATCTGTTCCAGCAATTGCTGACGCGCGAAGCG
>DASZXF010000966.1:0-2033 GCA_035546055.1 Ktedonobacteraceae bacterium | reverse complement strand
CGGGTGGTCCGGCGTGAGAAGAGGCTGCAAACCTGGATGTTTCCGCTGCCCCCCTGGCTAGAGTTCGAGCGTTCCTTCGCCCATGAAATAGCATTGCCCGCCGATGTAGACGCCGGTGATCTCGTCTCCCGCCGTGTGGATGGTGATGCGCACAAAGCTGGGGCGGCCCATCTCCAGACCTTGCTCGCTGACAATTTCGACCGCCGAGCCAGTATGTTCAACCAGCTTATGGCGCACCAGATAGCAGCCCAGGGGACCGCTGGCCGCTCCCGTGGCGGGATCTTCCGCTACATCGAGGGCCGGGGCGAACATGCGGCTGTGAACGCCTGCCCCTGGCGTTTCCACCTCGCGCGCAAAGACGAAGACATGAGGTGAGGCGAAGTTTGCCAGCGCGCGCTCCCAGACATCGCGGCGGAACTGGATGGCGCGCATGGCGGCCAGCGAGCGAACGGGCACAAAGAGAAACGGCACTCCGCACGAAATAACCTCCAGCGGCAGCGTGGCGTCCAGATCATCCGGGCGCAACGAGAGCAGTTCAGCTATAGTCGCCCGCTCGCTAAAGGTGGGACCAAAGGTCGGCAAAGGCTGGCGCATCTGAATCGAGAGCCTTTCCCCGTTCAGTTGATGAAAGGTCACAGGGATATCGCCAACCCCCTCCTCGAACGTAATCGTCGTCGCCGGCTCGCTCAGATGAACCATCTGCTGGTGTGCCAGCACAAAGGCCGTCCCTATAGTCGGATGGCCCGCCATCGGTAGTTCTGTCGCCGGAGTAAAAATACGTACCTGAAAATCGTTCTGCGAACTGCGCGGCGGCAGCACAAAGCTCGTCTCAGATAAATGAAATTCCTTTGCCAGCGCCTGCATCGTTTCCGTCGTCAGACCCCGCGCATCCGTCACCACTGCCAGCGGATTGCCGCCGAAAGCCCGATCCGTAAAGACATCAACCAGGCAATAATGATAGCTACTCATAGATGTTTCCCTCTCTTTTGAACAGAGCATATGGGGCGTTCAAAGCGCTCCCCAGGCCTCATTTTCAGTGTATTGCACAGCAGAAAGTGAGTCAAGGAAACAAATTGCATCCTGGTTATCGAAGAGATTGATAGCTATCAGGATGGAGTTCGACCCCAGACCGTCAGCAAGGGCCAGATCGCGGCGAAATTCGGCTGCTGCATCTCTGCCATTGTTTGCTGGTACAGTCCCTCGTAGTCTTCCGGCACTGTCGTCCATTTCTGCATAAAGGGCTTCAATGTGCGAAAGCCATGGGCCATATTTTCCGCG
Source organism: Ktedonobacteraceae bacterium (assembly GCA_035546055.1). Taxonomy (GTDB): domain Bacteria; phylum Chloroflexota; class Ktedonobacteria; order Ktedonobacterales; family Ktedonobacteraceae; genus Paraktedonobacter. The sequence goes on along the minus strand of DASZXF010000966.1, from coordinate 755 downwards.
AAAAGGCGGCCCTGCTCTGTTCCTGAGCGGTATTCCAGGCGGTAAACTCGCTTCTGGATGTCGCGCAAACCGTAGCGCTGGAGCAGCGGGGCTAATTCCCTGGTGATGCCATCCGCCTGGCGGACAAAGAAGTGGCCGGCCTGATAAAAGGCCTGCAAGAGAAGCTGCTCACGCCGCGCCAGGCCAGCGCTGTTGCTCTCCACCATATCGGCTTCCGTCAGCCGAATCACCCCGCCAGGCCGGGCGACACGCGCAAATTCATTGAGCAGGTCCAGCCAGTTCCAGGTGCGTACAAAGCTGAGCCCCAGGCGCTGGTTGACCAGATCGAAAGTGGACGCCGGAAAGTCGAGTTTGCGCAGGGCGTCCATTGTATAAAACTCAACGCGGTCGCTCACCTCTTCGGCGGCGGCCAGCGCGCGTGCGTACTCAACCATGCGCTCGCTGATATCCACCCCTACGAGGCGAGTGATCGTTGGGAAGGTTCTGGCTACTTTGATCAGCCAGCCGCCGGTGCCGCAGCCAACATCCAGTATGCTCTGGAGGATGCCTGGATCTGGCTGCTCAGGCAAGACCCCGCCCATGCTGGCGGTGAGCATCTGCTCTTGAATGGTCAGGCGCGTCATCTCTTCTTTGTTGGAACGATCCTGCACAAAATATGTGCCCGGTTGGTCACGCCGGGGATCTCTGGATGTAGGCATATTTCTGCGCTCCTTGCTTTTCTTCTGACAAACCCGCTGGCCATGCGCCTCTTTCCC
>DASZXF010000965.1:0-2256 GCA_035546055.1 Ktedonobacteraceae bacterium | reverse complement strand
ATAATCTTGTGTGCAAGGATTAATTGAGCAGAAAATGTCAAGGGATTTTCGTTATTCCTCAACACTTCTTGTCTACTTTGTATCCATCTCCAATAGTGTACTGAAAGATATGATTCCTGTCAATGTTTGAGCTTTATTTTTCTCTGTCATTCTATATCAAAATTTCCTTCTTTTTAGAGCGAGAAAACCCTCTTATGTAAGTGGATTGATTGTATTGTTTATCTAAATTGGATAAAAAGTCTGAAAGCATATCTTTTCCCAATCTCGCTTGTGCTCGAAAAAGCCAGTATCCCCCTCCTAGAATCATGGCCAAGAAAGAAAGCAAGGTCAATAGGCACGCTTGCTATAACTAAAACGCGTAAAAGCTATTTTTCTCGCCTACGAAAAAATACTGCCTGATTACTCATTATCGAGTCCTTCTTTGCTCGTCGCCACGCGACTCGCCTGATGATGTTCTTCAGGCGAGGTTCAAACCACTGTGACCAGATAAACGATTCTCAAGCTCGAAAATGGCCTTTATCCGTTCAAACCATCACCATGAGTCCTCCCGCATGTGATCCCGTTGGGAACGTCACCGGAAGCGACAGAAGCAGAACCTGCGAATGTGGACCGCTTCAGCGATTCCTCTCCAGCTGAAGCCGGGACGCCTGCCACTCCTCAAATGCCGAAGCAAGGCGACCAGGCGTGCCGGAGTGCTGAGAAGCAGCCAGCGTGTTCCGTGGCAGCGAGCGGGCGGGGAGGCGCGCGTCCCGGCTGAAGCCGGAGAGCTCGCTGAAGCGGCTCTCGTGGGGACGGGATCACCAGCGGGACGTTCCCGACGGGATCACTGGCGGGAGGACTCATAAAAGCCGGGAAATGTTTAACGGACTTCGACGATCAGATCGACTTCGACGGGGGCGCCGCCTGGCAATTCAGCCAGCCCCAGCGACGTGCGGGAGTGTTTGCCGCTCTCGCCAAAGATTTCTTCGAGCAGCAGGGAAGCGCCGTTAATTACCTGCGGCTGCGAGGTAAAGCCTTCCGCCGAGGCCACGTAGCCGGTCATTCTGACCACGCGCGCTATCTCGTCCAGGCTGCCGGTGAGGCTGCGAATGGCGGACAGACAATTGAGCACGGCCACGCGCGCGGCCTGCTGCCCTTGCTCGATGGAAACCTCGCGGCCCAGCTTGCCCCGAATGGTGAGCTGACCGTTGACGGTAGGGGTCTGCCCGGAAGAATAGATCAGTTTTCCCGTGGCGACTGCCGGCACATAGTTAGCTACCGGCCTGGGCGTGACCGGCAGACTCAGGCCCAGCTCCGCCAGGCGTTGTTCAAAAGACATGCAGATGTCCTCTCTTTCGTTTGGCAATAAAAACTCATGAATTCCACGTTAGCATATCAGCCCCGGCGCGTCAACCGCCACAGGGGTGCTTACAGGGCTATTCAAAAGTCGCGCTCCGGGAGAATCCTCCCCTCTATTCCACCTCCGTGAATATAGCGCCGCTGCTTGCCTGCAGCGTAGATGCGCACGACCACGGCGCGGGCACGACCACGGCGCGGGCAAGCAGCGGCGCTACATTCACGGGGGACTTTTGAATAGCCCTGGGATGCTCACTCCCCCTGGCGTTCGGCTTCAGCGCGCAGTTGTTCGGCGCGCTCGTAGTCGAGGGCGGCCTGGTCGGGACGGCCTGTGAGTTCGAGGACGGTAGCACGATTGAACCAGACATCGGCGTTGTTGGGATCGAGGTCGAGGGATTTTGTATAGGTGTCCAGGGCTTCGGTGTAGCGTTCGAGGGCGAAAAAGGTGTCAGCCAGGCCAGCCCAGGCGGAGGCACTGGCGGGATTCAGACGCGCGGCCTGCGTGTAGGTCAGTTCCGCCGCCTGGTAGTCGCGCGCCATGAAGTATTTACCCGCCGTCTGCTCTAGCTGGGCGGCCTGCTGAGTTGGAGATGAGACGGCGGCATCGGCGGATAAGAAAGATGGCCGGGAGGGAGACGAAGAAAGCCCTCTGGCGCTCCGGGCAGCCTCAGACGAGCCGGGATTACGCGGATCACTGGCGAAAGGACTGGATACGCCAAAAGCTGTGGCCAGCGAGCCAAAACAGTCGAGCAGACGCCGGAAACGCCGGCCAGGTTCCTCATCGCAGGCCCGTTGCAGGATCGGTACAATTCGCTGAAAGCTCGCGGCTGGCAGAGTATGCTGGAAAAGCTGGTAGCAGAGCACGGCCAGCATGTATTGATCGCTGGCCTCTGTGGCCCCTTCCCAGTAAGGAGCCACGTT
>DASZXF010000964.1:0-2411 GCA_035546055.1 Ktedonobacteraceae bacterium | reverse complement strand
AGCAAGGCGCGGGTGTTACTCGATTGGCTGCATCAACACATCAAGCCCGCTGGTAGCTGGTCCGAGCGGCGTGTGATTATTTTTACGGAGTATCGTGCAACCCAGAGCTGGTTACAGGATCTGCTTTTCTCGGAAGGTTTTACCGAGAATGGGCGCCTGGAATTGCTGTATGGCGGCATGCCCGGCGATGCACGCGAGAGGATTAAGGCGCTTTTCCAGGCTGATCCCGCGCTTTCGCCTCTGCGCATTCTGCTGGCGACAGACGCGGCTTCAGAGGGCATTGATCTGCAAAACTACTGTTCGCATCTGATCCATTTTGAAATTCCCTGGAATCCGAATCGGCTGGAGCAGAGGAATGGGCGTGTTGATCGACATGGACAACGAGCGGAACAGGTAGACATCTATCATTTTGTGGGAAGTCACTTACAGGATCGCCCGGTCGATGCGCCTGTTACCGTTGAGAGGGTGGGAACATTGGATGGCGATCTGGAGTTTCTCTGGATTGCGTTGCGGAAAGTGGAGGCGATTCGCCAGGATCTCGGTAAAGTGGGACCAGTCATTGCTGAGCAGGTTGTTCAGGCGATGCTGGGTGAACGCAAGGAGTTGAAGACCGACCAGGCCGAACGCGAGGCTCTGCGGGCGCGGGCGGTTTTGAAATTTGAGGCGAATATCAAAAGGCAGATTGAACGCCTGAGCCAGAAATTGCAGGAGAGCCGACGTGTGCTGGAACTGACACCGGGCAATATTCAGTCTGTTGTGGAGACGGCATTGGAACTGGCTAATCAGCCTCCGCTGAGACAGACAACAGTGACAGACTCACGGAGTGGCCAGACTATCAATGCTTTTGAGGTTCCTGCTCTGGGAGGAAGCTGGGCCAGTTGTACAATCGGGTTGCGCCATCCACTGACAGGCCAGCAGCGCCCACTCGTTTTTGATCAGGCGCTGGCCAGGGGACGCGACGACGTTGTGCTGGCTCACCTCAATCATCGCCTGGTAACGATGTCGCTGGCTCTGTTACGAGCTGCGACCTGGCGGCCTGATGTCCAGTTGCATCTGCACCGGGTGACAGCGCGCGTTGTTCCTGATCTGCACCTGGATAGTCCTGCTGTTGCGGCCTTTGCGCGCCTGGTGATCCTGGGCGGAGATAGCCAGCGTTTGCACGAGGAATTGATTGTAGCGGGTGGCACATTACGCGAGGGGCGTTTTGAGGTATTGAAGGACGAGGATCTCCAGCGCATCCTGGCGAACGCAACCCGGCGGGGTGTGTCCCAGGTCTGGCAGGAACGGCTAAGGGCCGCGTGGCCGACACTGGCAGAACGCCTGTCTCGTTCGCTGAAGGCGTTGCAGCGCCGCAAGGTCAAGCGCCTGGAAGCACATCTTGAAGAGCGCATGAACTACGAAGTCGGGCTGATCTCTACTGTACTAAGCGAACTCCATGAGAATATTGAGCAAACCTTGCGTGAAACTGAGTATGTTCAGCCAACGCTCTTTGACCTGGAAGAACGGCAACAGTTTACCTATGATCGACAGAAGCTCAAAGAGCGCGCGGAGGCCATTGCGCGCGAGATTGAGAACGAGCGCCAGAATATTCAGGCCCGCTACGCCAATCGCCAGGTCCGGCTCTTTCCTGTGGCCGTGACATTCCTTCTGCCAGAACAATTGCTCTCACGCTAGAAAGGGAATGCCTCCTATGCCATCTTTCATCGCGCAAAAACACAACGAATGGCTCTCTCTGCTGGAAATCTCCGGCCCATTTCTGAGTATGCCGGTTCTGGAACGTGTCTTCCCGGATGGTCTGGATGCTGTCGAGGGAGATCTGCGTCATCGTCTACGCTCAGCCTATGAGCAATGGGTACGCGATCAGGATGTAGGCGGGAAAGATGTGGCACTTCACACGGCCTGGATTCGCTTTGTGCTGGAAAAGGTCCTGGGCATGCAGCGGCAGGTGGGGAGCAATGGTCAGACGCTGAATCTGTTACGCGAAGGCACAACCATTCCGGCCCACCTGAGCAAGCGCTTTGATGAACACGGCGGTATTACGCTCGCACCTGACTACGCGCTGTGTGATCCCTCCGGTCAGGGTCGCCTGTTGATTGCAAGCTATTTCGCGGAGCAGAAGCTGGATGAACCGCTGCCGCATCAGCAGTGGCCTGCCTCGCCTAAAGATGGCATGGTCGATCTTCTGCGCTATACCGGCGTGACATTGGGCCTGGTGACCAATGGCGAGCAGTGGATGCTGATTTACGCACCCCCTCACGAAACGACGAGCTTTATTTCCTGGTACGCGCATCTCTGGCTCGAAGAACCGTTGACGCTGCGCGCTTTGCGCAGTCTGCTACACCAGCATCGCTTTTTTAGCGTGGCCGAACAGGATACACTGGAACGTTTGCTGGCCGAGAGTGTGAATTTCC
>DASZXF010000963.1:0-1877 GCA_035546055.1 Ktedonobacteraceae bacterium | reverse complement strand
TGGAGGGAGTGGTGGTTGGGGTGTATGCCGCCACGCCAGATGACGACACGGGTCAGCCGGTGGCTCTGGAGTATCGCCTGGTGGAGCGTGAGGGTGTGACCTGGCTGCAGACCACGCTGCCGTCGCTTGAATACTGGAGTCTGATCACATTCAAGACGGCTGGCTGATTGTGTGGGGGGGGAGGAGGAACGAACAGGTATGCGCGGCAGGATCATCGAGCGATCTGCCTGGGGGGATCTGCGAGGGAAGGTGGGTGTTCATCTTGCCTCGCAGATCCTGGTATTGGTTGTTCTCTGGTGGGAGTGTCTCTCCCCCTGTGAAGCGCCTCGTTTCTGGCGGTGAAGGCGGACAGGTTGCGGCCAGCACCCTGCGCCAGATCGTCGGGTGTGCCGAGCCGCCCTGGCGGCCAGCCGATGCCAACGAGGGCTTCGAGATTGTCCGCCGGCGCATCTTCCCAGGAGAGTGCTGGTTCTGACCTCTACACCGCCCGCGCTGCCGTGGTGCGCTCCGTCGCGAAGTTTTATCAGGAGCATAGGGCCGAATTTCCTCCAGCAGCCAGCCAAAACGGATTACGAGGAGAGGATCAAGCGGGCCTATCCCATTCACCCCGAGCTGTTTGACCGTCTCTACAACGACTGGTCGGCCCTGGAGAGATTCCAGCGCACGCGTGGCGTCCTCCGTCTCGTTGCACGCATTGTGCAGATGCTCTGGCAGTGCAATGATCAGAGTCCGCTGATCCTGTCCTCGGCCCTGCCTCTGAACGAGGCGGCAGTCGAGAGTGAACTCAACAAATACCTGGAAGACAACTGGATGCTGATCATCGAAAAGGACATTGACGGAGCCAGCGCGCTTCCTCGCAGCATCGACGGGGCTAATGCGTCAGGCATCGGCAAGATCCACGCTGGCTTGCGCGTCGCTCGTACCATTTTTGGGGGTTCCGCGCCCTGGTCCGCGCTCAGCATCACGGCTTGACCGAGCGGCAGATCAAGCTCGGCTGTGCTGTGCCCGGCGAGAGCATCGCCTCCTTTGGGGATGCCCTGCGCCGTCTCAACGACCAACGCCTATCATCTCAACGCTGACGGAGATCGTTACTGGTACTCCATCCAGCCGACAGTTAACCGTATGGCCAACGATCTGGCCGCCGGTTTTTCAGCAGTCTCCTCCTGGTCACGAAGATGCTGATGATTGGCTGCCTCGGCACGAAAGCTGTCCACGGCCATCATATCGAGAATGACCGAATGGTGAACCACCCGATCAATCGCCGCCATTATATAGGATGATTTTGGGATGTCAAATAGATCAACTGGGTGGAGGGAAAAATTGGAGGCAATCAAGCACCCCTCCGAGTTTCTTGCCAGAGCTGATCAAACCCATCATTGAGGACAGCGGTGCGCAAAGCCAGAATGGCATCCAACCCTTGAGGTGTCCAACGCATGCCCGACCGTTTGGCACGAGTGGAGACCACCGTTTTGCAGGTGGCCTCAGCAATGCCGCTTCCCACATGGATGCCTTGCGCTCGAAACACAGGATAGCGCATGCGCTCTGCATTGCGGCGAACATACTCGGCTTCGACTTCGAGGAGGCTTCGTGATTTGCCAGGTGGTGCTGCCAGAGGCGGAAGACCTTCAAGAGCCGCGATCACGTCTTCAATCTGACCAGCGGTGAGTTTCTCAATGACCATCTGAGCCCAGGTATCGCGCAGGCCAGGCTCCTCAACGAACGCCGCACGCGCTACCTCCCAAACATGTTCGCGTGCGTGATATTCATCGACGATTTGCACCGCTCCCGGAAACTGCTCAGCAGCAACTCGCCAGATCCAGTGAGCCCCATCAGCCAGAACCACGACCTGTTGTGCGCGCACAACGCCTGAGCGCTGA
>DASZXF010000962.1:0-3972 GCA_035546055.1 Ktedonobacteraceae bacterium | reverse complement strand
ACGATGGCCGCGACCTCTTGAGGAAGCTCGGCTGCCGCCTGGAGCGCCGCCGCCGCACCGGTGCTGGCGCCGAAATAGCCCATCTTTAAACGGGCCGTCTCTGGCAGACTACGCAGCCAGTTCGTGGCTCCCATGACCCGTCCGGTGAGCAGCGGAATGTTAAAGCGCAGATGGGCGGTGACGCGATCCTCTTCCTCCTCCTGGGGAGTGAGCAGATCCATCAACAGGGTTGCCAGGCCAGCTTCCTGCAGGACGCGGGCGACAAGCTGGTTGCGCGGACTATGGCGGCTGCTGCCGCTTCCATGTACAAAGAGGACAAGGCCCGGGGCAGCTTCAGGCAGGGTCAGTTGTCCTTCCAGCAGGATGTGCTGGCTGATAGGTATCTGGCAAAGCCGGGGCTTTGCTTGCGAAAGATGTTTCATGTTCACAACCTCCCACATTCACGTTCATCGACAGAATGAACTATTTGACCTGGTCAGCGGCCCGGCGTAAACCTTCGCTCAGGGTTGGAGAGGGCAGCAACGCCGAAGTTGCTGCCCTGCCAGCGAGGAAAGCGGCAGTTCACGTCCGAATGGCTGACTGCGACGCGCCCGGTACAGCTCTTGCGCGATATGGAGCATGGTTCTGGTTGGATCACATCCATAGTGTAGGCAGGTGTCGCCAATTTTATCGCGCTCAACCTGTAGAACACGCGCACCCTGGCTGGCGGCAGTATGCGCCATCGCGCTTCCCGCCGCGCCCGCGCCGATCACCAGCAAATCATATGCCCGCGCCATCTCGCTCATGCTCCTCTCTACCGGATCGCCCCGCGTAGAAGAGTGTCCTTCTCTTTCGTCTTCTAAAAAGAGCACGAGAGAAACAAAGACGCGGTGACTGAGCCACAACGGCGCTCATAACAGGCAGACGCCCTCCCGTGAGCCACGCTCTATAGCTGAAATTGCCATCTTTCCTTCTCAGAAGTTGTATAGTAAAGATGGTTCCTCCTTATGGATTCTTTAAAGAAAAACTCATCTAAAGTAAAGGGAACGGCAAGAAGCCTCTTCTTTCGGGAACAGGCGATGAACATACATGACACACAGCATAATCACCAGGGGAGTGATGTCACTCGCCGCTGGTGGCAATCTCCTCTGCTCGGCTATCCAGGCGCCCTTGTACTGACAGCATGCGCCTTTCTGATCCCTTTCACCGAAGGATCAATGGGGATACGAGATTTTTTCGTCATCCCGCCATTCGTGATTGCGACCCTGATAGCAGGCTGGCTCTGGGGCATGGGACCGGCCCTGCTGGCTTTAGCCGTGGAAATCCTGGCCTTAGATTACTGGATCATTCCTCCCCTGGGCAACTTTTCGTTCTTTCGCTGGCCGGACGTGGCATCCTTTCTGCCCTTCATTCTGATCCAGCTCCTTGTCCTGCTTCTGGTCGTCAAGCAGAAAGAGTATCGCCAGCATCTTCTCTTTACGCACAAAGCGCTGGCGGAGAACAATCAGAGGCTGGCCGAAAGCAACGCGCAGCTTGACAGGGCCAATCAAGATCTTGCTCAGAGCAATGAACAGCTTGAACGCGCGAATCAGGTCAAAGAGATTTTCCTCAGCCGGGCCTCCCATGAACTGAAGACGCCGCTGACCACTATTCAGTCTCAGGCACAACTGGCTCTCCGCCGCCTCTCCCGCCAGGCCGAACTGCCCTCCGAACTGACCTTCCTGCCAGATCATTTACACAAAATCTCCCAACAAACCCATCGCTTACACGCTCTGGTGAACGATTTACTCAATCTAAGCGCCCTGCGCGCTGGTCGCATGCCTTTGCGAGCCGCGCCCTGCGACTTCCGCCGCCTCTGCGCCGAGATCATCGCCGAACAGAGCGCACTGACCGAACGCCAGGTCAACTTCACATCGCCCACGGGTCCGCTGATCCTGCAGATTGACGAAGGGCGTCTCGGGCAAGTCATCACCAACCTGCTCACCAACGCCTTCAAGTACTCGCCCGCCGACTCGGCCATCGATGCCAGCATCACACAGGACCCCGGGCTGGTCACGCTGACCATCCACAACGAGGGTCCGGCGATTCCCCAGGAACAGCAATCTCACCTCTTCGAACCCTTCTATCGCACCCCCGACGCCCAGTCCTCGACCGCCCAGGGCTGGGGATTGGGTCTATCCATCAGCAAAGAGATCGTCGAGCAGCACAGCGGGCACATCTGGATCGTCTCCCAGGAACATAACGGCACCACCTTCCACGTAGCATTACCCACCTGCACCTGACCTCACTCCCTTCTCCTCGCGCGGCCCTGGCGCCAGACAGGCGAGGCGCTCGCAGCGAATGAAGGAGAGCCAAAAAGCGCAAGATGCAAGAAGTTTTTTCGGGGCAGACATGCTACACTTTTGCTGATAAATTTGTTCTAACAGGTCAGTTTTGCAATACAGGGAGAGGCCGTTTATGTCGTCCATCACTGTTTCCTTGCCCGGCGCGTTGCGCGCGAAGGTTGGCAACCGCGCCTCGGTGGTCGTCGCGGGTGAGACTGTACGCGAGATCATTGAGGCGCTGGAGCGGGACTTTCCTGGCCTGCGCTTCAACCTCTGCTATGAAACGGGAGAGTTGCGTCAATTCGTCAATATCTTCCTCAACCGAACCAACATCCGTTATCTGCAAGGGCTTGATACGCCTGTACCCGCCGGGACCAGCCTGCATATTTTTCAGGCAGTTGCCGGAGGATGAAATAGACAGCACACAGACAACCATCTAAATGGCCTTGCTCAAGGCATGAGTCACCATGTTTCGGGCGTTAGAAAGGGAAAAGCGTATGTCTCACCATTCTCGTTTTCCGCAAGGGAGCACCGTGCTGCTCGCCGGAACCAAACGCGGTCTGTTTCTGCTCAGTTCTCAGGATCGTCGCAAGTGGAGCGTGGAACCCGTTGCCCTGAAAGGGCGGCGTATTTTTTACGCGGTACTCGATCAGCGCGCCGGTCAGCGCTTATTTGCCGCCGAGAATGGCGATTTCTTTGGCTCGTTTCTGCGGTACAGCGACGATTTCGGCCAGACCTGGCAGGAGCCAGAGCATGGTATTCAATTCCCGCAGGACAGCTCGCTCAAGTTGAATAACATCTGGGTCATTGAACCCGGTCGCGCCAGCGAGCCGGAAGTCGTCTACGCCGGGGTCGATCCGGCCAGTCTGTGGGTGAGCACTGATCGAGGTCGGAGCTGGGAGCCTGATCCCGCCCTGCTGGCCCATCCCACGCGCGAGCGCTGGGAGCCGGGCGCGGGCGGCCTCTGCCTGCATACCATTGTAGCCGATCCCTCCAACACCTCCAGAATGTGGCTGGGTATCTCGGCGGTCGGCTGTCTGCGCACAGACGATGGCGGCCAGCACTGGCAGTTTGTCAATAAAAATACGCGCGCAGGCTTTTTACCTGATCCCTATCCCGAATTTGGCCAGTGCATCCATCGTTTTGTGCAGCATCCCACGCAGCCAGAGGTGCTGTACCAGCAGAATCACTGTGGCATTTATAAGACAAGCAACGCTGGCGATGAGTGGATCGATATTCAGCACAACCTGCCCTCGGAGTTTGGCTTTCCTATTGCCATAGACACCCATCATCCCGATACGCTCTTTGTCGTGGTGGAAGATCCCGAAGCCCGGCAAAATGTGGGGAACCAGTTCACGGTGTACCGCACGCGTAACGGCGGCGAGTCCTGGGAACCCTGCACACGCGGACTCCCTGCGGGTCCGGGCGTGCGGCTCGGCGTGCTCAGACACGCGATGTGTACCGACACGCACGAAGCCTGCGGGGTCTACGTCGGCACCAATACCGGTCAGATCTTCGCCAGTTGCGATCAGGGCGACTCCTGGGAACTCATCGCCGATTTCCTGCCTTCCATTTACTCGGTATCGGCGGCGGTGCTTGTTTGAGGTAAGCCATCGTATAAAGAGGAGCCAGCAGGTCAGGAGAGCGAACGCTTCTGCTCTCCTGGCCT
>DASZXF010000961.1:0-2260 GCA_035546055.1 Ktedonobacteraceae bacterium | reverse complement strand
TGATCCAGCCAGGCAAGCCTTTAAGGCTGATCTACTAGTTGGTCAAGGTCAAACGCAAGGCCAGCAACGCCGGAGTGCAGAGGGGCGGCTGCCCTTTGCCGGGGTCCGGGGTATCCCTTACAGGTATAGACTTTTTGGATGGCCGCTCGAAAAGAGGGAAATGCATCTTTTGAGCGGCAGAAAAGGGAGAAAAGGGGCGACAAAACGCCTTTTAGGCCGTTTATACGCGAATTGCAATAGCATTTTAACGCCTTTCCAAAAAGTCTATACTTGTAAGGGTGGCGCCCCGCCCCCCTCTTTTGGATGAGGTTTGGCGAGTGCGCAGTCCGAGACACTGCCACAGACCCTCCGGGGAAAGACCGAAACACAGCTCGCTTTCCATCTTGAATTGATGGACCTGCAAGTACTTCTGATTGCTCAGGAGAGTGATATGGCTTGCCAGGCAGAATGCCGCACCGGCAGCGAAATAATCAAGGGGCGCTGGCGCGCTATCAGTTCCTTGAGGGAAGCTTGAGCCCTCGTCCGCGATGAGTTCAAAAACGCTGAAACTGAAAGCGGCGGCTGAACCCGGCCAGCTTTCCCTGGTGCCGTTCCTGCTGCTGTAAACAGGTTTGCAATGTCTCTACTTCTATCGCGGCAACCGTCATCCCCTGTCCATAGATCGGATTGAAGCTGCATAGAGCATCGCCCAGGACCACCAGACCCTCTGGAAACCGGGACATGCGTTCGTAATGTTCACGGGCGGAACCCTGGGGGACCGTTTTGGACGCAAGCGGCTTTTCCTGAGCGGACTCAGCCTGTTTACGGTCGGGTCAGCCCTCTGTGGCTTCGCGCCGACGCTGAACTGGTTGCTCTTTGGGCGGGTGGTACAGAGTATCGGTGCGGCGGCGTTGAATACCAACAGCCTCGCGGTTCTGGCGACAGCTTTTCCTGAACCCAAGGAACGAGCGCAGGCCATTGGCCTCTTCGCGGGTCTTTCCGGCGTGGCAATTGCCGTAGGACCGGTCATCGGCGGCGTGCTCACCCAGATTGGAAACTGGCCGACGATCTTTTTCGTGAATGTGCCCATTGGAGTGCTTACACTCATCCTGGCTTTCCCAAGTCTCACCGAGTCACGGAATCCGAGTGCCCGGCGGATCGATCTGCCTGGTCAGCTCTTGATGATTGCCGGGCTGACCTGTCTGATTATCGCTCTGATTGAAAGTCCCTCTCAAGGGTGGACCTCTCCATTGATTCTCGGCCTCTTTGCCGGCGCGGTGGTATTTCTGACCGCGTTTTTGCTGGTCGAGACGCGGGTAAGCGAGCCACTGCTGCCTCTGTCATTGTTTGGCATACGCGTTTTCTCAGCGGCGAACCTCATCATGCTGATCCTCACCTGTAGCACCGCAGGTTCTGTCGTTTTCCTGGCTCAGTATTTTCAGGGAGTGCAAGGACTATCGGTGCTTGATTCTGGCCTGCGTATGCTCCCCCTCAGCGTGTGTGTCTTTCTGACTGCGCCATTAGCAGGGCGGCTGGCCGGTCGCATTGGCGTTCGCCTGCCCATCGTTCTGGGAGCACTTCTCTGTGGAAGCGCGATGCTTCTGCTTACGCGTCTGGAAGCTGACACGAGCTATGCCTCGTTCTGGTGGGTTCTGGCTATCATAGGCGTTGGTTTTGCCCTCATGCTGAGTCCACTGGCGGCGGCGGTCTTCAGCGCGACACCTCCGAACCGCGCGGGTCTGGGTTCTTCTATGTTCTATACTACCCAGCAGCTAGGCATCACGCTGAGTATCGCGATACTGGGAACATTTGTCTTTCAACAGTTCTCCAACAATATCCTCTCTCAGTTTAGCCAGCGGGGTGCGCCTGCATCGGTCAGTGCGCCTCTGGTAAACCAACTGGCGGCGGCTGGCGGACAGGCCAGCCAATCCGCGCTGGTGGGGCAGGTTCCGCTTCCCCCGGCAGCACTGCACCAGGCGCTGAACCAGGCGTTTGTTGACTCACTCCACGGAGTGTTCTTCATCGCGAGCATGATTGTGCTCGTCGCGGCCTTATTGGCGGCGATCTTCCTCCGGCAAACGCAAGCTGAAACGGGCAAAGAGGAAACTGACGCCCCGGCGACGACAGAAGGGCAAACGATTATCTCCCTGAACGCTGAGGAGAACTAGGCGTTACGTTGCGTTCCTGGCGAAGGAAAACACGATGGAGAAGATGACTTCCTCCGCTTTTGAAGATGAGCATCTGCGCTCCCATTTTCTACGTCCTCCCCACGTTGCGAGCG
>DASZXF010000960.1:0-7359 GCA_035546055.1 Ktedonobacteraceae bacterium | reverse complement strand
TTGGAAAGGAGGGCAAGCGCAACAATGGCCACGCAGCAAATAATACGACGAGGAATACTACAGAGCTTCAATGCAGCAAGCTACACAGCATCGGTGTTGATTATCGAGGCTACAAACTACGTGCTACAATCGGTGCCGATTTCTACAAGCGTAGATGGAACGAGCGCGATTGCAGGAGCCGCGTGCGCAGTACTCTTTTTTGACGAAACAAATTATACCGACGGCGTGATTATCGCCGTCTACGGTTCAGCACCCTCGCCAACACCTGGGCGGGTGATCTTCACAACGCCCGTGTGCCAGATCAATGCGCAGACCATCAACAATGGTGTCACCAGCACTTTTCCCATGAGCGGGATGCCAGCCGGAGTCCTCGGTATTGTCTACCGACTCACCATGAGCACTTCGACCGCTGGCGCATTCATCTATGCCGGGCCGCATGGTGCAACGATCAGTAATTATGCTGAGTTGGATAATCCCGGCGTGCCCGGTGCGCTGATGAACATCAGCGGCATCCTGCCAGTAGACACCAACGGAAAGATCGATATTCAGGCCAACGGCGGCTCCTGCACCGCCACTCTCTGGAGCCATGGCTACATCATCTAGACCCACAAGGAGCGCCCTCGATGGATGAAGAATCACTGCCCATACCGCTTTCCGTGCGGGCATCTACGACCAGCCATGATACCAGCGCTGATGCTGATGCCTTTCGGCGAATCAATGAGTGGCTCGACCGCCTGGAGGAACAGGCTCGCCGTCTCCTCGATACCTTCCAGCCTGAAGATCTGGAACCCGCCCAGGCAGCCAGCGTGGCCAGCAAATATATCACGCTCATTGCACGCCTGCTCGAACTGCGCCAGCAGTTCGCGACTGAAACGAGCAGCGATGAGGATCGCCTCCTGCGTCTCCTCTTTGGCGAGCCAGGATGATGAGGGAGTGTACAACGACCAACAAATGTTGCACATTTATGAGAACACTGTATTGATAGAAATCATTTGAATATTTCGTTTGTGTGCGTTATTCTATCATCATTAAAGGTAGATAAGAAAGCTGATCTATCTGAAACCTGTTAATGGAAGATGAGGACATTTGAATGAAACTCGGATTCATCACCGCTAGCCCGAAAGTGGCTGATCTGTATACCGAGGCCCTGGCCGGCCACTCCTACGCGCTTCTTCCCTACGAAACCCTTTCGGAAGCGGTGAACGCCATTCTGACGACGCGCTTTGACAACACGCCGTTACCCTGTGACATCCTGGTGATCGCTCAACCGGACGACAAGACGCTCGTCTCTGACATCCAACGCCTCCGACTGTTCCTGACTCCTCACGCTCTGCCTATCATCATCCTTTCGGGCACTCATGACTCGCATTTCCAGGAACTGGACCTGCATGTGCTCACCAGGCCGGGATCACCGGCAGCCTTGCTCCAGACGCTGGAACAACTCGCGGCGACCAGAGATGCAGCGCGCGAGAACGCCGCCGACTAGGAAGCCCTTCGTGCGTACACTCGACGCTGCTCTCACGACGGCTCTGGCTGGCTCGACCCGGCGGCCAGCCCTGAGCCTGACCATCGAAGATCATACCATCCATCTCTCGCCCTTCCAGACCCCTGGTCTGAGCGACCGCTGGTCTGACTGCTGCGTGGCCAGCGATGGCTCCCTGGTGTACGTCAGCCTGACACGCGGCGGCACCGGCTTTGATCAAGACTTCCAGTACACCCGCATCACTGATCCCTCCATCGCCTCCCAATGGAGCACCCTGACCACCTTCAGCGGTGGCTCCGACACCATGTTTCAAGACGGCTGTTGCTGTATCTCCAACAATGGCGGCACCCTGCGCGCCTTCGCCCAGCAGGGCACCATCAGCAACAACGTGCTCGTCTGGACCTCGACCACCAACGGCGCAAGCTGGACCGGCCCCGTCGCCATCATGACCCCGCCAGGGGGCGCGCTCATGAAGGGCATCGCCAGCGCGGGGAATAACGATGTGTTTTTCTTCTACGATGTCACGGGCGGCGATACCATGGCCTTCAGCTCGTTCAGCGGCGGCAGTTGGAGCGCTGCCACCACCTGGACCCTGCCCAATCCAACCAACGGCGCAGGCATCGCGGCATATTGGACGGGCAGCCAGTACAACCTCGTCTATTCAGACGGCTACACACTCCACAGCGCAACCTACAACGGTACAACCTGGACGCCGGGGACTGCCATCGCCAGCGCCAGCAGCACCAGCGTGGGCCGCCTGTCCCCGCGTCTTTCCTTCTTCGATGGCCTCTATCATCTCACCTGTAGCGAATACGACTCTGGCACCTTCAGCGGCGCGAGCTATCAATTCGTGCGCGTTCGCGAGTCCGCCGACTTCGTTCACTGGTCTGATGGCTGGATCGTCCCCGAAATCAGCACCATCTACGGCGGCAATTACCTCTTCCTCCCCGCTCCCCAAAGCGGCACCAGCGGCGCGCGCTATTATCTCTTGACGCCGGGTACGGTCCTCTCAACGCAGGCCTTCAGCACCAGTCACAGCAATCAGTACCTCGATGTCTCGGCCTCGGTCCTCTCCTATCGGCGCACCGAGCGCGTGAATCAACCGGCTGAGTTTGTCTGTCTCATCGATAATAGAAATGGACAGTACAACGGACTGGTCAACCTGACGGGAAGTACGTCCTATCAGCCGCTTGGGCCAGGAGCGACCATGAAGCTCTCAGAGGGCTACCACGTGTCAGGCGTGCCTGACACGATCCTGACCGGCGCCTATCGCATCATGAAGGTGGCCCTGCTCAGAAGCCCGACGCAGAACGCCATTCAGCTCACCGGCCTGGACCTGACTGAGCGGCTGGACCGCCGTATTCGCTGGCAAACGGTGCTGAGCGGGCAAACCCTGTCCTCCTGTCTGGCCGAAGTCGCGGCCCGCGCGGGGCTGTTCAGCATCACGATTACCGGAGGAGCACAACTGGGAGAGCAGATCATCACCTTTGTCTTGCAGGCCAACCAGACCTATCGCCACGCCCTTGATGCGCTTTGTACGACGTATGGCCTGGATTATTTCATGGATCAGAACGAGACGTTCCAGATCCGTGAGATCATGCCAACCAATCCCTCCGTCTGGAGCTATCAGAACGAGATCGAGCAGGTAGCCTTTGGCCAGGACTACCAGCGGGCCAACCATGTGGTGGTGAACGGCAAACCGCCCGGTGGCGGCCCCTTCTCCCTGACCAGTTCAGAAGCCTACGATACCACGGCCAACGCCGCCACACGCGTGGAACGCCTGCTGCACCACACGGACCTGAAGATGTTCACCACCGGGCAGACCACGCTGGCCGCGTCCCTGGTGCTCTACGCCGAACAGCGCGCCCAGACCGATACCCGCCTGATCGTCCCGCTCAATCCCGCCCTGCAACTGCTCGATGTCCTCACCGTGACGGATGCGCCCGCACCCACCGGCACCGGCCAGAGCGTCACCGGCAGATTGATCGAGCACCAGGCCATCTTCAACGCGCAAAACGCCGAGTATGAGAGCCACTTGAGCCTGCAAGGGCAGTAACAACGCACGCAGAAAGGAGCAAGAACATATGGCAAACGTCGCCACCACCAGCAAGGGCGAGATCATCAGCGTCACTGAAGCCGATCAGTTCCAGCCGGCGAAAAGTCAATACGAATGCGGCTTTTTCGCCTGCGCGATGGCGCGCACGATGAGCCGGCCAGGAGAGCCACCCACGCAGAGCGCTGCCACGGTGATTGCCAATGCCGAACAATGGTACGCGCAATACGATGGCAACAACAACGCCAGCAACACCGCTGGCATGACCGACGAGCAGGAATACGAACTGCTGCACCAGATCGGTCTCCACTATCAAGCCCTGCCGCTGGATATCACGCTGGTCAAGCAGTGGATCAGTTGGGGCTACCCGGTCCTGCTGGCCGTGACCGAAACCAGCGTGCATGACCTGACGCTGGACGGCGCCAATCCCTATCCATGGACGCCGAGCGGCAATCACATGATCCTCGCCACCGGCCTGGGCAGCGGCAACAGCCTCCTGGTGCGCGATAGCGCCAACGTGACCAGCCTCTTCAACAACACCAGCCTGCGCCCAGGTCCACGCCTCTACGACGCCAGCCGACTCCAGCTCGTTAGCGCGACCATCGCGGTCCCGCCCTGGCGCCCGCGTCCCGCCTCCGCGACGGCTCTCCCCACCGCAGACATGCAGATCCCCGCTGGCTGGAGAGACGACGGCGACAAACTGACCGCCCCCAACGGCGTCAGCGTCGTCCTCGGCTTCCGCCACTGGATCTTGTCTCACCGCTGGAATCCCGCCGACGTGCCGCTGGCGCCCGAAGCCGGAGCCAACCCGGTTGAACTCGGCGAAGCGCAACCGGGCACCGACCAGGACGGGACACGCCTGATTACCATGTACAACGAACTCTGCTGGACGAAAGCGCGCGGTGTCTGGCTGGCAACGGTCGGGCGCGAGTTGTGGACTCTGCTCACCCAACACCAGCCAGCAACGCCCGTCCCAGCCTCGGTCACGAAGACCAGTGCCGGAGGCGGGCCAGCCGAGCCAGAGGAAACGGAGGCGCAGGCAATCAAGCGCGATCTGCTGGCCGCCGCGCGCCTGATCGGTGATACCGCCACCCATCTGCTAGAGCGAGCCAGACAGCTTGCATGAGCAGATTCATGCTGCTGTTACCAGCAGGCACCCGGACCTCCCGGCAGTGCAGCAGCAAATCACTTTGAGGAGCAAGAGACATATGAGCATCCAGACCATTCTCAGCGCCGTGCAGCCCGAACTCGCCGCGATCATCATCTCGGCAGCCGTCGCGGGCGCAGGCTACCTCTATCAGTGGGGTATCCAACGCCTGCCCACCAACGCGCAGAAAACCATCAACACCCTGGCCCACACAGCCGCCCAGGCCATTGAGCAGAAATACGCCGACACCAGCCCTGGCGGTGCACTCAAAAAGCAAGAGGCCATGAATGCCGTCGCCGCCATGTGCCAGGAAATGGGCCTCAGATTCAACGAGAGCAGCGCCAGTGCCGCCATTGAGGCCACAGTCTACGCGATGAACCTGTATCGGCGCTTCAGCGCGCCCGCCACGGAGACAAGCCAGGAGACGCGCCCATTGCCGGCGATGGCGACGACACCCGCCCCCGAAGCAGGACGCAGCAGCGCCCCATAAGAAGCGGCAGCATGCGCGAGAGATGCGCGCCATCTGGCCAGCGAAAAGGAGGAAGTGAGCATGAGCCTGACGCTCAGTGACATCGAGAACGCGGTACGCCTGGACCTGTTTGATCCAGCAGGCGCCAGCCAGCGCTGGTCCACCAGCGACATCGACCGCGCCATTGATAAAGCGGTAGACAGGTACACACAATATTATCCCAACATCAACTGGGTAGACATGCCCACCGAGGCGTACCAGCGCACCTATCCCTACCCAACGCCTGCCAACGCCAGCTATCCCGTCCTCTGGATTGAGCGCATTCTGATGCCCTTACAGGTCTATGGCAGCTTCTTCTCGCCGCCAGCCACCGCACCAGGCGCAGCGGCAGGAAGCGCAGGCAACGTCAGCGGCACCGTCCAGTATTGCGTGACCTTCATCAGCCAGGGCGGCGAGACCACGCCAGGGCCAGCGACCAGCATTACCGTGGCAAATCAGCAGGTGCAGTTGAGCAGTATCCCGCTGGGTGCCACACAAACGCAAGTCCCGGCCATCGCGACGAACACCGTCACCGGGCGCAACATCTACCGCACCCAGGCAGGCGGCAGCACCTTCTCCCTGCTCGCTACTATTCAGGACAACACAACCACGACATTCACGGACAACGAAGCGGATAGCAGCCTGGCCGGCCAGCCATCGCCGCCAAGCGTCAACACATCGGGCGTGATGTACTGGCCACCCTTTGAGCGCAACTTCTCCGAGTTCAGCAACCTGTTTGACTCGACCTACGCCCTGGCCGCCGGTGGCAACATGGGCGCGCAGGGCGCAGTCGGCACAACGCCGAGCCAGATCGGCGCGGTGCAGCAGACCTTCACGCTCAAGATCGGCACAGCGGAACTCCCCCAGGACAACACCCTGGTCATGCGCGTCTTCTATGCAACGAAGCACCAGCTTGATAGCAACGGCACAACCATCCCCGAAATCCACCGGGACATCATCGTGCTGGGCGCCTGCGCCTACTGCATGGAAGCCTACCAGATCCCGACCAATGATAACTTTCACTTTCAGGATGGCGCGCTCCGCGATCAGGTCGATGATACGGCCATCCCGAAGGCGTGGCTGGAGGCGGCGAAGAAGAAAATGAGCCAGTTTGAGGCCCGCTTGCAGGAGATCAAACATCAGCGCGACTTCGCCGCCAGCCAGAGAACCCACTGGGGCGATATCCCGGCCCGGTATGCGAGGTTATAGGAGGTCTATGGCAACCAGCACCATCGATACCCTCATCCATCTGGCGAGCGTGGCCATCATTGCCATCATTGGTCTGCTGGCCTACCGCAGTGGCATCAGCAAGACCCAGGCCAGCGCCCAGGATAACACGATACGAGCACTGCAAGGCGAGATCAACGTGCTCAAAGATCGGATTACCGAGATCGAGAAAGAGAACCACCGGCATACCCAAACCATCGATCTCATCAAGAAGGCACTCGGCCAGCGCGGCCTGATCGTTACCATCGACGGTGACCTGGTGACAATCATCGACAGCAAAGCGGGCAGCACCAGCAGCGCGCGGATACAGGAGGAGAAAGCCTGATGGGCAGAGGAATTATAGCGATCTCGCTTATTATTGTGAGAGACCTGCTCCGACTACCAGAGGAGTATCACTTCATCGAGGCAGCGTACAACAGGCAAAACGACACGCTGGACATCCTGGTGGAGCATCCCAACATTCCAGAGCCTGGGCCAGAGATCCGGCATATTGAGGTCAGACCCATCTATCAGGCAGAGCACACCAGCATTGTCCGGCTCAAAGAGGTACAGATGATCGAGCACAAGCAGAGCACCGAGCCAGGAGAGGAAACCATGAAACGGCTCAACAGAAGGAGGCGCGGCAATGCCACAGATCGGCTATGATTGCGAAATTATTTTGGACGGCACCGGATACTTCATCCGGCCTGGATCATACACGGTCAAACACCCACGCATCAGAAAAGCCACCGTCAGAGCAGACGCTGGAGAGAGCTATATCGACCTCGGCCCAGGCCGGCGCGAGTGGTCAATGGTTATACTGTGCATCAATGACCTGCTGAAGTACGATGGCACCACAACAGGCATCACAGGCCAGCAGTATCGAGATGCGCTCAAGGTCAGCTATACTGGCTCGATAGGCACAACGGTCAACTTCACTGATCCGCTGGGTGGCAGCACAA
>DASZXF010000959.1:0-6026 GCA_035546055.1 Ktedonobacteraceae bacterium | reverse complement strand
GCATAAGGCGAGAGAAAATAGCCTCCGCCAGCGAGCTACCCGACTTGACAGGCGTCCCGGCAGGCTCCCAGATTGAAGCCGCTGTGTAGCTCAAGGTCGCAAAGAGGCGCGCCCGCTCCGGCTCGTACCAGTGCTGATAGGCCGAAGTCCAGACAGCGTGCGCGTCCACATTCCGCATGAGCACAATTGCTACGCGCTGCTCTACACCCGCGAAAAGCTTGTCTGGACGATTAGAATACGAGCTGATCCATACCTGCTTCTCCAGCAAGAGCTGGCTCAGCGAACGGTAACTCTCACTGCCAATCGCGCTGACTGGCATAATCATGCCACAGCGCCCGCGCGGACATAACAGGGTCATCGCCCGCTCAAGCACATACGCGCAAAGATTGCCGCAGGCCAGCGTCCTGCAAGCCCGCACCCGATACCTATCTTTTATGAGACTATAAGAAATGTAGGGGGGATTGCCGATAATGACATCAAAACCCCCGTGGCTGAGAATGTCATACCACTCAACCGGCCAGTGAAACGGCTGGGATGCAGCGCGCCAGCGGGCAATCTGCTCCTCGCTTTCGCCGTCTGCCTGCAAACCATAGGAACGCGCCAGCGAGCGGTCAAGAGAGGTCTGCCATTCCAGCCGTAAACGTTGCCAGCGTGCTCGCAGCCTGGCTCGCTGCTCAGCCTGGAGATCTGCGGCGTCCCGCAACTGTCGCAGTGCGGCGGATAATTGTTCGGCTTCGCTCTCCCAATGCCTGACATGGCCCGGCGCTGTCCAGGCGAACGAGTTGCTATCCGCGTCAGCTTGCCCTGGCGCGCGTACTTCGTCCAGGGTGGCAAAGCCCACCAGGGCGTTCCCGGTGCGAATGTTGAAACGCAGATCAGCCAGCGACTGGAACTCGGCGGTGGTTTCGAGACGTGCGAGAAGCTTGAGAAAGAGGCGCAGCTTACACATGGCGGTGGCTTCACGCATGATATCGAGGCCGTAAAGGTTGCGCTCAATGATGGTCCTGACCAGAAACAGGCGGCGATTGGCGAGACGATCTGCCCTGGATATCAGTTCAACGCTATTCCGCCAGATCGCCTGCTCTTGTTCGCCCAGCGGAGGCTCGTGCTCGGTAACCATCTCTTGCAGACGTTCCAGGCAGGCGGTATACAACGGCTCCAGGACGGCCAGCGCGGCCAGGAGAAACGCGCCCGCGCCACACGTGGGATCAAGCACAGTCAGCCCTTCCAGACTTTCATAAAAAGCTGCCAGCAAGTCGATGCGCCGGGCGGAGAGGATAAGATCCCGGGCAAACTGGCAGATATCCAGGTTATACGTCACAAATTCATCTATTGAAGTCAGAGAGCCGCTGGCCAGGTAGGCTTTGAGTTGCGCGCAGCGCTGGCGCCGGGTCACAACCTCGCGCCATGTCTCCAGCGGCAACGCGTAAAGACTGCTCGCGAACTCATCCCAGGCCGCGCGCTGCTCTACTCTGTCTACACCAGCTTCAATCTCTGGCGGCAGGGGCAGATTACAGCCATGTTTGAGCGCGGGATACAGATAGCGTTCAGGATCAGCCTGCAAAAGCGCCTGGGCCAGTCCGCCGGGATAAAAAAGTTCGGCAAAGCGCAGGGTCACGCGCTCAAACAGGCGAGGGATCAGGCTGTTCTTGCTGATATACCCGGTTACGTCCTCCTGAGTATAATATGCGCCTACCTGCTTTTGTCTGCCACGCGGCTCAAACAAGGTACCTATCATATCCGGGTTTATGTCGTTCTCACCCACCAGCGGACCATCATCCAGACGCCAGTTTAATTTTTGTAAAAAGCGCAACAGCCGCTCAAAGGCTTCATCCGGTATCGATAAACCATGCTCGTCAGTCGGAAAGAGAGCAGCGGCACATAACGCGGCTGGCAGAACCGGCACTCTGCCCAGCAACGCGGTAAAATTCCGTCCATCTCGCCGAGCTTTCTGGCCAGATAAGCTGTTCAGTAAAGCTGCATAAAAGCGCTGAAAGTGACCAGGGCCATACTGCTGCCGCACTCTTTCCAGGCGCCGCAGCAGATAATCACGCTCTCCATCACCCACGCCGCGCCCCTGCGTTCCCAATAATCCCTTCCACTGAAGCAAAGAGACAAAAAGCAGACTTCTCAAGACTCGGGAAGCAGCGCGCTCACGCTCCTCCTGCTCTCCCACACCGCTTACAGATGTCAGCAGAGCGGCTCGTTCACGCTCAAAACGCGCATACAATCTCCGTGTCCTCTTCTTAACATGCAGAAAGGCCGCGTCTTCCGTAGAAATATGTTGCCGAGAAGGTCGTCTGCCGCGCAACATGTGACACTCTTCCTCTCGTCCCCCAATCTATCAGCAGGAGGGAGATGACAAACGCATCATTTCAGACTGTCAGGCACTATTGCCTGGTGGTTGCTTTTAGCTCATCCTTTCTGCGCTGGAAAGGCTTCCTGAACTTCTACTAGAGAGTATATACAAACTTATAAATATTTCAAAAATCATCTTTTTAGCGAGAAAATCAGGATGAACTCACGCGGGGATGCAGGCGGAATGGACTCATATTCAGGAAAGGGGAAAGGCAACCGCGCAGACAGAGCCAGGCTGATCTGCTAAATGGTTCTTCTTAGCAGATCAGCCTGGCCCTAGCTGTGCGGTTCAATGGAAAGTGTACGGGCAAAAGTTATGCTTGCAACAGCGACTCAAATTGAGCGCGGTCAAGTTGTTCGTGCTCCATCAGGGCATCAGCCAGGTTTTGCAACTGGCCAGCGTGCTCTTGCAGAATGCGCCGGGCCATGGCGTGACCTTCGTCCAGAATCTTCCTGACCTCGCGATCAATTGTACTCGCCAGGTCGGGACTGCTGACGGAGCTGGCGGCAGGCGCACTCATAGCGAACGCATACGGCCTGAGCTGAGCAGGTTGCCCGTTGGGAACCAGGCGACCGCTGGCATCCATCGCCAGGATTTGAGCGCGCGGGGCAAAGAGAGATGGATCAACCAGGCTCATATTCAGACTCGCGCCGGCTTCATCCTGGCCGGCGAAGACCACGCCAACCTCATCGCTCATGCCCCAGTGAGTGACCATACGACGGGCCATCTGGGTCACAACCTGAAAATCGTTCTCGGCGCCCGTTGTGACGCGCTCGCGTCCCAGCGTCAACTCTTCGGCGACACGTCCGCCAAGGCCTACCGCGATCTTCGCCATGAGCATTTCACGGCTATAGTTGTAGCGGTCCTCTTCGGCGATGAACTGCGTGACTCCGAGACTCTGACCACGCGGCAAAATGGTCACGCGATTGACGGTATCAGCCTCGCGCAGATGATATGCCACCAGAGCATGACCGCCTTCATGATAGGCAATCACGCGCCGCTCGGCTTCGGTCATGACCAGCGGACGCAGCGCTCCAAGCTGTACACGCGCCAGAGCATCCTCGAAGCAGGCGTGATCGATGGTCTCGCGGTTCTTGCGCGCGGCGCACAGGGCAGCCTCGTTGACCAGATTGGCCAGATCAGCGCCGCTCATACCGGTGGTCAGGCGGGCCAGGCGCTCCAGCGAAACCTCTTCATGCAGAGGCGTCCTGGCGGTGTGCAGAGCCAGAATTGCCTGCCGACCTGCACGATCAGGCAGTGAAACCGTGATATGGCGGTCAAAGCGTCCAGGACGCAGCAGCGCTTTGTCAAGGATATCCACGCGGTTTGTCGCGGCCAGGACCACGACCGCACGACTGGCATTAAAGCCATCCATCTCGACCAGCAACTGGTTCAGGGTCTGATCGCGTTCTTCATTGCCCATAGCCTTCATGGCCCGCTTGCGTCCCACGGCGTCGATTTCATCAATAAAGATGACCGCAGGAGCCGCCTGACGAGCCTGATTAAACAGATCGCGCACCCGGCTGGCGCCTACGCCGACAAACATCTCCACAAACTCTGAGGCGCTGATGCTGAAGAAAGGTACACCCGCTTCGCCGGCCACGGCCCGCGCCAGCAGCGTTTTCCCGGTTCCCGGCGCCCCAACCAGCAGGGCACCACGCGGAATACGCGCTCCCAGGCGATCAAATTTCTCAGGTGTGCGCAAAAACTGGACAATCTCTTCCAGCTCGGTTCGCACTTCGTCGATCCCGGCCACATCCGCAAAGGTGGTCGGTGGCGGACTGATCCTGACAGGCTGGGCATTCGCTGTACCACCGGGGGTAAAGGCCGGGCGCGTTGGAGGTGCCATTTTTCCCGCCGTACCCGCCGGGCCGCCCGCTCTTTTCTCCTGAGCGTTTCTGCCTCCCGGTATGCCGGCACTATCAAAACGCCGCATCCGCTTACGCGTAAATTGCGCAATATGCTCGTTGATGTTCTGTGGCAGGCGCCCCTGTTTGCGCGGAGTCAGCACAATAGCCAGCAAGACCAGTAAAAACAGGAGCGGCGCGAACTTCCAGATCAGACCCAACCAGCCCGGCGTCTGCGCATCCGCCTGCGTGACAATAGTGACATGCTGCTGCTGAAGCAGAGGAAGTAACTGGCTCATCCCGTTCGCGGGCACAGATGTATACACCATGCGCGCCGGGTCAACGCCCGTCGTCGAGGCGTCCATACCACCGCTACTCAACGAACCGGTATAGCGCGCCCAGGTTTCAGCCTGCTCGCTGCGCTGAGCCGCCGACAAAGTGGCTGCTGGCCTCACGGCTGCCTGCCCCAATGGCCTGACCAGCAGGGCGTTGACATGGTTGCCCCGCACCGTCACGGCCAGGACATTGCCTTCATTGACCTGACTGAGGAAAGCGCTATAGTTTATAGATGTCTCACCGGCTGGCATGTCGTCTTCCGCTGGACCCTGAAGCTGAACAGTAATGCCGATGAGTAACGCGACGATAATCAGAATAAAAAATCCGCTGAAAAGCGCACTTCTATGTGTTTTGCAGAATGTGATGATTCGCCCTTGAGCACTCACACCGTTCGCTACAGACTTCTGTTTACGGAAGCGGCCACCCCGCGATGGCCGGTCTTTGTGATCGTTGCCGTCCATGAAATTGTTCACCTCTTTCGCCCCCCCGGCGCGCCTGTGTGGAACATCCTGACCAATCTGGAGAAACGCCGGGGCCATATACACTTCCCCTTACTCCTGCCTCACATAGCCCCATCAGAGTACCTTCTTTTCTGCCTGCTGACGCACAGGAAAAAAGACCGCGTTGCAATGAATGAATAAATCCTGCAAGAAGGCTCTCGTCTGTGGACGACACAATTAAGTGTACAAATTTTTCTCAAATTAGCCCAAGTATATTCAATTATTCGGTACTTTTGTCTTATTATAGCTCAATAAATCAATGTTCTTCTACCTGTTCCACCTGGTACCAGGGAGTTTCGCGCCTTTCCTTCCCTCTCTGCCCTCTCTCCAGGACTGGAGGGCTCCCCCCGCGCGCGTACCTCCTGTCTGTTACACGCGCATCTCTCAATTTACGCATACAACAAAAAGAGGAGCATTTTCAGGGTGGTCCGCTTTTTGATGAAAACGCCAGAGGGATGACTTTTTGGAGGCATCAGTGCGGTGGCCTTTCCTCTTTGTTACGGGAAGACACTGGCGCAGGGCTATTCCGTTTTCCCGTTTTGCCTCTGCTGCCTCGCGCCGCCGCAGGCGGCGCAAGTTTGAAGAATGATGCAGGGCCAGCCGGGCGGCGCCCGGCTGGCCCTGCATCATTGTTATTTTGGGGGTGGGGAGGCATGGCGAGCAAGAGAAGGAAAATCGTCAGTAGAGGAAAAAGCGGTACATGAGAAAGCCCTGAAATTTTCGCTAAAAAGCTTGACAGGCCGGGGTGCCTGTGGTATAACTTCCTTTGTAATCAAGAACTGAATACTGTACAAGCATTGCAGGGACGAGTAACAGTGTCGGTGGCGCTCAGAGAGTGGGCAACTGGTGGAAAGCCCATCGTTTATCGCCTGTGAAAAAGACCCTGAAGCTGTGGGAAGAAATGAGACCTCTGGTCAAAAAGTAGACCTCACCGGCAGCCTCCGTAATCAGGCGACAGGCACATCGTTTGGATTGCCCACAGAG
>DASZXF010000958.1:0-2003 GCA_035546055.1 Ktedonobacteraceae bacterium | reverse complement strand
TGCCTTCGCGCTCTATGTCCTGGCCATGGCCTATGATCCGCGCCTGATTGTCCTGGGCGGTGGTCTGGCGCTACAGGATGGGCCGTTGACCGCGAGCATCCGGGCCGAACTGACGCGCTGGCTGGAGCGTTCGCCGATTTTCCGCGAGATCTACGCCCCCGACCAGTTGCGGTTGACCGGCTTGCGGCGCAACGCCGGCATACTTGGCGCGGCGGCCCTGGTGGCGCGGCAGCCAGTGAAAGACACACCATGAAGCGCAAAGCGCTCGTGAAAAGGAATTTTGTATGCATGAAAGAGATACAACCATGATCGAAACCAACGGCGCGGGAAGCGCCACGCGCCAGGAGATTCTGACTCAGACGCTGGCCTGGCAGGATGCGCTGGCGACCGTCAAAGCCCGGCAAGACGCGCTCAGGCGCCTGTGGCGCGAGCGGCCCTGCTCGGAAGTGCTTGTCACGGGCTGCGGCTCAACCTTTTATTTATCGCAGGCGGTCGCGCCTTTAATTCAGCAACAACTTGGCATACGCGCGCGGGCGGTTCCAGCTTCAGAACTGCTCTTTTTCCCGCAAACAGTCATCACCCCTGATAGTCAGCCGCTGCTGCTTGCGCTCTCTCGTTCGGGCCGCACAAGCGAGACAATCAGGGCTGTGCGGGCCTATAAAGCTCACCACCGGGGACCGGTCATCCATATTGGCTGTTACCCGGCAACAGAACTGGTCATGGAGAGCGATCTGGCCCTGGTCATCAAGGAGGGCCAGGAGGAGAGTGTCGTGCAGACACGTTCTTTTAGTTCCATGCTTGTCGCCGCGCAAGCCGTCGTAACCGCGCTGGTTGATGAGAACCAGTTGCCAGCGCTGGCCGAACTGCCCGCCGTGGGACAGCAATTGCTCGCCGACGCGCACGCATTGATTCGCACGCTCGGCCATGACGACAGCCTGGAACGCTTCTATTTTCTGGGATCGGGTCTGCAATATGGTCTGGCCAGCGAGGCCAATCTCAAGATGAAAGAGATGTCGCTGGCTTACTCAGAGGCTTTTCATTTTATGGAGTTTCGCCACGGCCCGATGTCGATGGTCAACCAGCGCACCTTGATCGTCGGACTGCTCTCAGAGGCGGCCAGTCAGCAGGAAATCCAGGTTCTGCGCGAAATGCGCCAGCAGGGGGCGCGCACACTGGTCCTTTCCACGCGAACAGTGCCGGCGGACGCGGCTGACTACCAGATCGCGTTCCAGACGAAGCTGCCCGAAACGCAACGCGCTGTGCTCTTTTTGCCGGTTTTGCAATTGCTTGGCTATTATCGGGCCTTGAAAAACGGCCAGAATCCCGATCAGCCTCACAATCTGACAGCGGTGATCGTGCTTGAGCCAGAGAAGTAGCGCCATGCTCCTGACCATCACCCCCAATCCCGCGCTGGATAAAACGGTCCTGCTGCCCGGCTTTACCGTTGGTAAAACCTATCGGGCCGAAGTGCTCACGCTGGCTGGCGGCAAAGGCTTGAATGTCGCCAGAGCCGCCTGTGTACTGGGTCAACCCTGTCTGGCCCTCGCGCCGCTTGGCGGACACAGCGGGCGCTACCTGCGTCACCTGGCCCGCCAGGAGGGGCTGGATTGCGCTGGACCAGAGATCGCGGCGGAAATGCGCACCTGCCTGACGATCATTGATCCCCGGGAGCCGAAGCGTGTAACAGAAGTCTACGAGCAGGGCGCGGCTCTGGCGGCTGGCGATTGGGAGCGCCTGGTAGCTATGGCCGCGAGCCACTTTAGCCAGGTCCGTTTCCTGGCCATCTGTGGGAGCTTTCCCGCTGGTATGCCCCAGGATGGTCTGGTTCGGCTCGTCACCCTGGCCCACGCGGCAGAGGTGCCCGTTTTGCTTGATACCTATGGTCCGCAACTGGTCCACGCGCTGGAACTACGCCCTGCCTTGCTAAAAATCAATCAACACGAGGCCGGGACGTTATTGGATGAGGCGATCAGCACACCGCGCCAGGCCAGCGCGGCGGCGCG
>DASZXF010000957.1:0-3218 GCA_035546055.1 Ktedonobacteraceae bacterium | reverse complement strand
GGCCACCGGCGGCGTTTACCTGGGCGGAGGCATTCCCCCGCGTATCCTGCCGTTTCTCTCGGAAGGTCGCTTTATGCAGCCTTTTCTGCGCAAAGGCCGCCTGAGCGATGTTCTCATTCCTGTCCCGGTTTACGTCATTCTACATCCCAATATCGCCCTGCTCGGCGCGGCCAGACATGGCTTTGAGCACGCCAAAGACGTAAACAGCGACTAATCCCCATGCCCCGATCTGAGACATCTCTGATGTAATCCCGTTGGCCAACGAGATCACATCAGAGATGTCTCATACGCATCTGTGGCGCTGTCATTCTCCCCTGGCGCAACTGGCGGGTGTATTCGGCGATCCAGTTGGTGTCCCGGGTAACGCCGCCGTCGAAGGAGAAGGCTGGCTGCCAGCGTGCGCTGTTGGCGCTGATGTTATCCCACATGCACGAAACAAAAAGGCTCGCTCGCGCTATGAAAGATTAGTATTGATGAATGCAGCCGGCGCGGCTCTCTGGCTTACATGCTGGCCGGCTGAGGGGTAGTTGGATAGGCGGGCGGGATGATCTCGCTTCTGGCCGCCAGCGGGAGGGTGAAGAAGATGGTGGTGCCCTGTTTAGGTACACTCTGAGCCCAGACCGAGCCGCCGTGGGCGACGATGATGGCTTTGATGATGGCCAGACCCAGACCCGTACCGCCGCTGTGGGAGGCGCGCGAACGGTCTACGCGATAGAAGCGTTCAAAGATGTAGGGCAGATCCTGATGACTGATGCCCACACCGGTATCGCTGATCCAGGCGGTGAGCTTGCCGTGTTCGGCCCTGGCTCCCAGGGTGATCTGACCTCCGGCTGGCGTGTGGCGGCGCGCGTTATCCAGCAGGTTGAGCAAGACCTGGGTGAGACGGTCGCTATCGGCCAGGGCCAGCGGGGTTGTAGGATCGATGGCGTTGTGCAGTTTAATCTGCGCCTGCTCGCATTCGGGGGCGATAACCGTCAGGGTTTCCGTGACCAGATCATGCAGATTGAGCGGCTCGATTTCCAATTGCAGGCGCCCGGACTCCAGTGAGGTCATATTCTGCATATCACTGACCAGGCGGCGCAGGCGTTGCACCTCGCGACCAATCAACTGAGCCGTTTCGTGGCGCTGGCGAGGATCGGAAATCACATCGTCGGCGATGGCCTCGCTATAGCCCTGAATGGCGGTCAGCGGCGTAATCAGGTCGTGCGCGATATTGGCGGTCATGTCGCGGCGCAATTGCTCCTGTTCGCGCAGCGCGCTGACATCGGCAGCGATTTTCGCGGCCATCGAATTGAAGGTCAGGGCCAGTTGACCGATCTCATCCATACTGGGCGGCTCCTCGACCCGGTGGGTATAATTGCCGCGTTTCATCTCCTCGGCGGCGCGGGTCAGCGAAATCAGCGGGCGCGTCAGGCGATTAGACATAAACAGGCTAAAGCCAATCACCAGCAGACTCAGGCCGACGCCGGTAATCAGCAGGATCAGATCGACATTGGCCAGAAAGTCGGTCGTGGAGAAGCCGGGAAAGTGATTGGGCTGAATGACGAAAATCGCGCCCACAATCTTATTGTTCAGGGTAATCGGTTCGCAGACATACAGTCCGTTAAAGGTGTACTGCCGGCTCAGATCGACTGGATCGGGATAGCTCTGATCGATTGTGCCTTCGCTTTCCTGCCCCTTGAGCGCCTGGGAGAGTGCCTGATTAATCAGGTTGTCAATCGAATCGGAAGGATCATTATCCCCAACCAGCTTCGTACCCAGTCCGTATTTCTGTCCCTGCAGATCGGCGATAACCAGGTACCTGGGCAGACGCACAATCGGACCAATGTTCAGTTCTTCCCAGTTATAGTTATTGCTCTGGTAGAGGGCCGCAAAGTCCTGCGCCCAGGTCTGTGTTTCGCCGCGCAACTCATTGATCTGGGAAATGTAGAAGTAATTGGGGACGGCAATCGCGACTACGATGACCATGACCAGAATCGAGCCAAGCGTGACGGCCAGGTAGCTCAGGACCAGTTTCATGCGCAGAGAAGCGCTTTGAGGCAGAGGGAGCTGCTGTTTCATGCAGTTTTTCCAGGCACAAACTTATAGCCAACGCCCCAGACGGTTTGAATGTAGTGGGGGCCGTTGGTGGGAGCCTCCAGTTTTTTGCGCAGGGTACCCACATGCACATCCACCGTGCGCCCATCGCCCAGGTACGAATAGCCCCAGATTTGATTGAGCAAGGCTTCGCGTGTGAAGACGCGATCCGGCGAAGAGGCCAGGGTCATCAGCAGATCAAACTCCTTGGCGGTCAGCGCGATACTCTGCCCCTCGACCTCCACTCTGCGCGCGGGCACATTGATATAGAGCCCCTCGAAGCGCAGATGCTCATGCGGATTTTCCGCCGGGCCTTCGCTGTGAGCGGCGGTAGATGTACCACTGGTCTGTGCCGGAGTCGCTGTGGTGGCTGGAACCGAGCGGCGCAAAATCGCCTTCACGCGGCTGACCACCTCGCGCGGACTAAACGGCTTGACCAGGTAATCGTCGGCGCCGATATCCAGGCCCGCGATACGATCATCCTCGCCCTGGCGCGCGGTCAACATCAGAATAGGCGTGTTGGCCCAGGTGCGAATGCGCCGGCACACCTCCATACCATCGAGGGCGGGCAGCATCAGATCCAGGATAATCAGGTCGGGATGTTCGCGTGCGTGCAGTTCCAATCCGGCGACCCCGTCGCCAGCGGTGAGGACAGTATACCCGGCCTGCTCCAGGTACAGGCGCAAGACCTGGGCAATATTTATTTCATCTTCGATAATGAGTATTTTCATATGGTGCTCAAAAAGGTGCTTGCAGTGGTAAGCCTGTGACCAACTTCCCACTGCACGATGATCAGTATAGTTGCGAACTTTCAAAAACATTTATGAAATTTGTAAAGTTTTCGTCAAGATTCCACCCGTCTTGCTCTCAAAATTCCCTGCGCCTCCTATCTGCGCACCAATCCCCCCTTTCACCGCAGCAGTTCCCTCCACAAACCAGCAGATCTCTCCTTCATTGTACAACCGTTTCTCTTCACCTTCAATGTTTATCAGTCATCCCCAATTTTTCCAGCGCCTCAAGGGTTCCCCACATGAGTCCTCCCCAACGTTTCTGAGGCGGCCCCAACCGCTGGTTACGCCCCGCCCCCCTCTTTTGGGACGCTGTTGACGAATGCGAGCATGCGTGGAAGTGAGCCTGGAGCC
>DASZXF010000956.1:0-1730 GCA_035546055.1 Ktedonobacteraceae bacterium | reverse complement strand
CCATGATGGCAGCAATGAGCACAGCAGATGCTCACAATTCCGTGCAGGTGCAGGCCTGCAGCGTGGGGGAGGAAACGAAAGACGCAGTCGAATGCGCGCCTGCTGGGAAGGAAGCAGGTGGTTTCGCTGTTCCAGGAGCAGTGCGACCGGGCAGGCGAGTTCAGGCTCGCGCTGCATCGAAAATAATTTTTTGGATGGGCTAATATGGTGCTAATCTTGCTAATTTTGCTTACCTTAGTGCTGATTGTCGGCCACGCGTGGTGGCGGCAGCTGATGAGCAGATCGAACAAGGGGCCCCCAGCTTTTGGTGCTTGGTGGCCCTTCTCTCTGCTTGAGAATGTGTCTAATACGCAAATAAAAGGTAGCGGTCAGCAGGCGCGCTCTCAGGAGTCGCCTATGGGTGCAGCAAGGAGCCCGCCTGCTAACAACGTTGCCTCGGGTTGGCGGGGACCTCCACGGTCGATTTCCTCACCTTTTTGCCCTTATAACGTGTTTATTAATACGGGACGAGAGCAAAATTTGGTGATCCTTGGGCTGAGCCTGCCAGACAGGCCAAGCCCGAAGGTGGTCGTGCAGTCGTTCAGGGATTTTTGCGCTGAACATCTTGGAATCACAATCTTCGGCTGCTATGTGGTGTACACGCGGCCTGGTCGTGATGGGAGTCGATCGTTGGTGGAGATGCGGCTGCCTTCGGGAGTGGCAGCAGCAGTGCTGGAGCGTAAGGCGAGGCTGGCTGGCAGTGGATGTGGAGTGTCTATCGATCGCTGGCGTGGACGGAGAGAGTGTTTTGACATTTTCCAGAAGCGGCGACGGGAGAGAAGCCCCCCACTTCCGGATATACCACCACCTCCACCGCCAATTAAGCCGCACATGTTGCTACAATCACAGGCGGTTGGGTCATTACAGGAGGGAGACAAGGGAGAGGTTCCCCCAGCGCCCCCTGGTCCTCAGCAGCAGCTGAAGGTGCGGCCGCAGCGGGCGCAGCCCCAGCAGAGGGAGGGGCAGCAAACGCGGGCGGCACGGGCATCGGAGGGTTCCCCAGAGCTTGCCAGTGAGCTTTTCAGACATGAAGCTATACTGGATGAGCGCAAGCGTGGCAAGGTCCACCAATATCTCATCAAGTTCGCGGGGTTCAGGAAGCCGGAGTGGCAACCAGCTAAGGGTGTGACGCATGCGCTGGTGGCGGCCTGGGAGGCGTCACAGCGTGGCGAGAAGCCCGCAGTCGGAGGAGGTACCGATGCGCCGGCGGTGGAGTCGGGCCCTGCTTCCAGGGGAAGAGGACCTGCTTCGCCGCGAATTGGTAGTGGGAGGACTTTCAAAGGGGGAGGACGCAGAGCGGTGATGGCTGCGAATGCGTCAGATGTGGGTGGTGGGAGGCAGGCGGCGGCGGTGGCGTCCGCGACTGCTCAGCCCACTAGGAGGAGTGCACGTCTCGTGACGAAGGCAGGTGGTGGGGCGTTGCATGCTTGAGCATTCTCCTGTGGAGAGGGGGCTTTTCTTGTGCTTTCATGCATGGGCTCTCCTTGATCAGTTTCTGCGTGTTTTCATGGGGCTTGGGACCCCTAGGAGTAGGGCTTCCTTACTCCGAGTGCTGACGCCAGGGATTGAGCTAAACAGCACTTAACCCGCCTTTTTGGCGGCGTGTAATAATAATAATAATAATCGAATCCGGATTCAGGCCTCGACACCGGGACCCCTCCGCGGACTGATCACCCGCGTGATGGACCTTC
>DASZXF010000955.1:0-8316 GCA_035546055.1 Ktedonobacteraceae bacterium | reverse complement strand
TGTGGACATCGGCCAGGCTGGCGAAACGCTCCACCTCAATGTGTACGCGTATCCCGGCAGGACTTTCCCAGACGACCGTGCGCCGCAAAACGCCTGTGCGCAGATCCAGTTCACGCTGATAATCCAGCAGCGTGCCACGCTCCAGGCGGAAGCGCTCACCATTGAGGAAAAGCTTGATGGTCGTCCAATCCGGGGCATTGGCCAGTTCTTCTTTCGCAATGGGTACCGCGTCAAAGACGCCATGCAACAAGGTCGCCGGCGTGGCGCGAGGATAGCCCTCCTCGAAGCTACCGCGTGTACAGAAGTAGCCGTTGCCAATCGTAAAAACCGTCTCCTGGCTGTGAACCCGCTTCAGCGTCGGCAGGGCGGGCCCGTCAGCCTGAGCGTAAAAATGATCCTCTCGCACAGACCATGTATTCACTGTGCCCTCCTTTGCCAGCTATTTTCCAGCACGCAAAATCTGCGTCAGCGTCAGATTCGCCAGCGTCGGTAATACCGCGTCGGCGCGATGGAAGCGCTCGCGCGGACCAACCGCCAGCGCGCGCATCCCGGCATTTTTGATGGCCTCAATGCCCGCGTCCGCGTCCTCCACGCCCAGGCAGTTCGGCGCGTAGACCCGCACCAGGCCGGCGGCGTAAACGAAAATGTCGGGGGCCGGCTTGCCATTGACCACGCAATAGCCATCAGCAATGCCATCAAAGAGGTCGATGATGTCCAGGCGGCGCAGCACCGTCAAACTGTTCTTGCTGGACGAAGCCACCGCCGTCTTCATCCCCCGCTCGCGAATTTCGTGTAAAAGTTCGCGTCCGCCGGGGATCAAATCGGCAGGTGTCATGCCTTCGATCAAGGTCTTATAATAGCGGTTTTTCCGCTTCATCATCTCCTGAATCTGTTCTTCAGAGTAAGTGCGCCCGCGAATAAGATATTCCAGCGACTCCCGCCTGCCGATGCCGCGCAGATGCTCATCATTCTCCTCGCGCGTAAAGGGAATACCCTCATCTTCGGCCAGGTGCTTCCACGCCTGAAAATGATATTCCGATGTATCGGTTAAGACGCCATCCAGATCAAAAATGATCGCCTGTGGTGTTGACATACGACTTTCTCCCTCCAATAAACGCGATAAACTCACAATCTCCATCCTGTATCCATTCACGATCAGCCCGACCTCAAAAGAGACAGGCGGGGGATGCCATCCAGACGATACCTTTCTTCCATTATAGCGTATTCTGAATATTACAAAGAACTGATGAGTATTACGAGATATAAAAATGCTTTTACTTGTCTATACCTATTTTAAGCCATAGCCCTCACTCCATCTCTATCCTGCCGAACCTTTCCAGACCGGCGATCCAGCAATGCAGGCTGATAGCTATTCACATTATCGAATGTAGGGTGCTATTTTGCCATTACGTGTATTAGCCTCATAGAGGTTCTAATCGTCTGACTGTTAAACATCTTAAAATGGTGTAATGTGTGACCTATTAATAAAATGATTCGTAATTCTGCGAAGAGGGCGTATTGACGTTACTTGTTAATGATAGTAAAATGAATGCACAAAGTGCTAAAAGGGATTTCCGGTTTGCTATTAGCATTAGAAATAACCTGAGATCCAAGTGCTTATGACAAAATTTGAGGAAAGGGAGCTTTCTAGTGCGACAGAAATTCATGTATCAGCCTGCTCGAACCATACTCGAAGATGGTGGTACTACAGTACTTCTCATTTTGCTCGTGTTAGTTGGTGCGTTCCTGACTCAAACCAATTCGGTCTTTGCGGCCACAGCTTCCGTAAACGTTCCAGACTCTGGCGGTGTTTGTAGCCACCCTAAGTCAAATGGTCATTGTTACGCTACTAGAGATTGGCCCGGAGCTACTCCAGGAGCTTTTACGAATCTCTCCCCTTACGGCTCAATATATTGTGGCGGTTGCGATGGATTCATTGACAATGAATTGTGGCTAAGTGATACTACGAGTTCTCAATGTACAACTCAAGGGTGCTGGGTGGAAGCAGGGATAGAGGCCATAAGCTCATCGGATTCGTATGATTGTACTTCATCAGGTAATGCCGTATGCTTGTTCTGGGCCGACTCCAGGCCGAATGGCGGGGGGTTTCATCACCATGCGCTGGACTGGCTCGGTGATGATGGTATGGATCTCGATCCCTGGTACTTTTTTGTAAAGATCAGGAACAATACCAACAATAGCGCCAGCGGTAATACGTGGTATGTAGATGTTCAATCATACTACAACAGCACTTTAATTAGCGATGACACCGGGTTATCTACAAACAATAACATGACTCCGCGAGATATTATCATTGGCTCTGAATTAGATGCAATTCCTGGGTATGCCTGGGCCGGTGAGAATGACTTTCAGTACAACCAGTGGTTAGATACGAGCGGTAATTGGCACGAGCAAACAGCCTTACCTTACGATGATGGTACAGATGGTCCTCCTGATGGTTGGTGGACACAAAATCCGAATAGCACCAATGGAGGAATATGGTCAACCCAGTGCTGTTCCATAGGATAATTCACCAAACAAGATACCAGTTGCCAGAATTTTGTCTCTTCGCTTGCTCGCTATATAATATAATCAACACATCTGTGGCTGTTGCAAGGACGCAGATACCTGTGTTGTAAAGGAAGAAGTACATGACGACGCGCTTTAAGATTGCATGTGGCGTAGCCCTCCTGATAGCTATTGTGTTTTTAGGCGTGGCTATAACATCGAATACAGCATCAGCATCACGTTTTCAAAAAAAGCCTCCAGTAACACCGCAGCCTGGCGGGTCTGGCGGTGCTCAAACCTATTCCCCCGGTGTTCCTGCAATTCCCATTTCTACGCCATCTGGCCTTACCGCGAATGCGATAGACAGTGCATCAACGCCGGCTTTTACGCGAGATGATGTGATTGCCTATTTTAACAAGCATGGTTTTTATGCAGGACCGCTGGTCAAAGGAGCACATCTCAAAATTTTGACCATCCAGTTCGTCACTGCTAAACAGGCAAGTGCTTTGATGAAGGGAGAGCATATCAGTCGCCCTGATTCCTACCTGGTTTGCTACGTGAAAGTCCAGGGACCATTTCAGATGAGCAGTGCCGAAGTACCGCCGAATGCAAAAGAACCCACTGCGAATATCGGTGATGCGGTATTCGATGCACATACAGGAAATATGCTCGTGTGGGGCGTTTATTAGAACACATCCTTGAACCCATAATTTTTGCCAGGCAAGAGATGATCCGGGGCTGTGGCCATGCTGGATCATCTCTTGCTTTGATCTCGTTGGGAATGGGATCTTGCTTTGAGATGAGAGGCGCCAGAGATATGCAGTTCGCCGGCGTGGCAGGCTCGTTCTTCCAGCTTGCGGTAAGTGTAATTTTCACACTTGTTTTTTTGCCGATTATTGGGTATACTTCGTTCAAAGGTTAGTGTATATGAAACACCTTTTCTTTTTTAGCTAAAGACTTAGTGTCAAAGTTACACGAAGTCAGGGGGAAAAAGACATGCTAGACAGCCAGCACTACGATGTCGTAATTGTTGGCGGTGGAATAGCTGGCCTGTCCGTTGCCTTGCGTTTGCCGGAGCATTTGCGGGTGGCGTTGTTTACGAAGGGCCAGCTGGGGGAGAGCAATACGCGTTATGCTCAGGGCGGGTTGACGGTTGCTCTGGGGGCTGATGATAGTCCTGAATTGCACATGCAGGATACGCTGGCGGCGGGTGCGGGTTTGTGTGATGAGAACGCGGTGCGCGTTCTGGCAGAGGAGGCGCCGGCGGCTGTGCGCTGGTTGATTGCCATGGGAGTGGTTTTTGATCGTGCCCGGCCTGGAGATCCCCACGCGACTGCCGATGGTTTGCTGCTTGGTCGTGAGGCGGCGCATAGTCGCTGGCGCATTCTGCACGCTGGCGGTGACGCGACCGGCGCGGAGATTGAGCGGGCGCTGGTGGCGGCGGTGAAGCAGCAAGCGCATATCCGCATTTTTGCCGAGACGTTTGTCCATCGTTTGCTGGTTGAGAATGGTTCCTGTGTGGGTCTGGAGGCGATGGAACGCGACGGTCGGGCCTTTGCGGTCTACGCCCCCGCGACTGTGCTGGCCAATGGTGGCGCGGGAGGACTCTGGCTGCACACCTCGAATCCAGCCGGGGCGACTGCTGATGGGCTGGCGCTGGCCTGGCGGGCAGGTGCGGCCCTGACCGACCTGGAATTTATGCAGTTTCATCCGACTGTGCTGGGCGTCAATGGCAGTTCGCACCTTATCTCCGAGGCTGTGCGCGGCGAGGGCGCATATCTGCGCAATCACGCGGGTGAGCGTTTTATGCTGCGCTATCATGAGCTGGCCGAACTGGCTCCGCGCGATGTGGTGGCGCGGGCGATTCTCAGCGAGATGCTGGCCGAGGGGACTGATTGCCAGTACCTTGATCTGAGCCATCTGGACGCGACCTTGATTTATGAGCGTTTTCCGACCATTTCGGCTCTGTGCCGCGCGCAAAATCTGGACCTGGCGCGGGATCTGCTGCCGGTGGCGCCTGCTGCCCACTATTGTATGGGCGGCGTGATGACCGATACCTATGGCCGGACCAGTCTGCCCGGTCTGTACGCGGTTGGTGAGGTGGCCTGTACCGGCGTACAGGGCGCGAACCGCCTGGCCAGTAATTCGCTGCTGGAGGGTCTGGTCTTTGGACTGCGCCTGGCCGGTGCTTTGATCGCGCCTGAGCAGGCACACAATCTGCCCGCTGGCCGCGTGGCCCGTGACATGCCGGTGTATGATGATCCCGCGCTGGATGCCGATCTGTTGCGTATACAGCCTGATGAGCAGCGCATCGGACAGGCCCGCCGCCGCGTGCGTGAACTGATGTGGCAGTATGTCTCGCTGCGCCGCGATCAGGAAGGTTTGCTGGAAGCGCGCCGTCAACTGCACGCACTGCGCCAGGAGCTTCTGCATGGCGAGCCGGTTCCCTTTCCCGCCGAAGCCGCCAGGGTCGCCTGGCGCGAAACAGTCAATATGTTTAAATCTGCGGAACTGGTCGTCGCGACGGCCTTGCAGCGGCGAGAGAGCCGTGGCAGCCACTGGCGCAGCGACTATCCGCAGGCTGATGAGCAACTCACGCGTGTGCATTACGTCCTGCGCCCCGTGCCAGTGCATGTGCCTGCCGCGCAGTTGCTCCAGGAGGTAGCCCCTCATGTATGACACGCTTGACGAACTGGTGCGCCGGGCCTTAGCCGAAGATGGTGCCGGGGCCGATATCACCACCCTGAGCACCGTGCCCGCTGAGCAGCAGGCGCGCGGAACCATTCTCACGCGCCAGGACGGCGTGATCGCTGGTCTGGCCGTCGCGACTGAGACGTTCCGGCTATGCGATACGCGCATCGACGTGCGCCTGCTGGTGGAGGATGGCGCGCGTGTGCAGGCCGGGCAGGAACTCGTCCAGCTCAGCGGTCCCGCGCGTTCCCTCTTGAGCGCCGAACGCGTGGCCCTGAACTTTCTGGGACGCCTCTCCGGTATTGCCAGCCTGACCGCGCGCTGTGTCAGCGCCATCGAGGGGAGCAGAGCGCGCATTCTGGACACGCGCAAAACCACGCCGGGTCTGCGAGCGCTGGAAAAAGAGGCTGTACGCCTGGGCGGCGGTCACAATCACCGCTTCGGCCTCAACGATGGCGTCCTGATTAAAGATAACCATATCAAAGCTGCTGGCGGGATCACGCGGGCCATTCAGGCCGCGCGCCGCCAGGCTCCGCATCTGCTCAAGATCGAAATCGAATGTGAAACCCTGGCCGAAGTGGAAGAGGCCATTCAGGCCGGCGCCGATGTCATTCTGCTCGACAATATGACCACCGAGCAGATGACGAACGCGGTCGCCCTGGTGCGGCGGGCGGACCCGCGCATTCTGCTGGAGGCTTCGGGCAATATTGGTACAAACATGGCGAAGCTGGCCGCTGTAGCCGCAACCGGTGTGGACTTCATTTCGCTGGGCGCGTTAACGCATTCGGCGCCCAACTTTGATGTGTCCCTGGAATTCGCCTGATCCTGAGCGGATAGGAGAGCGCCGGGCTGCGAACCTCGCTTCGCCGGACCGCGCTAGAAAAAGGAGAACAACCATGGCAATTCAAGCTGCGTGTGCATCGAGCAAGGAAGAACGCATTCTGCCCCTGCTTGCGCCAAACTCGCGCGCTCGCCAGAACCACGCCGCGCGTGTGGACTCGATCCCGCTTTTTTACGCGGAGATGGATGGCGAGGAACTGGATCGGCGCATCGCGGCGGCCAGGGCCATCCTGGGTGAGCGGGTCATGATCATGGGACATCACTACCAGCGCGATGAGATCATCAAATACGCCGACTATCGCGGCGACTCGTTTAAGCTGGCCCAGATTGCCGCCGCCCATCCAGAAGCCGATTATATCGTCTTCTGCGGCGTGCATTTTATGGCCGAAAGCGCCGATGTCCTGAGCGGGCCGCAGCAAAAAGTCATTCTGCCCAATCCCGCCGCTGGTTGCTCAATGGCCGACATGGCCAATATCGCCGAAGTGGAAGAGTGCTGGGAACTGCTGCTGGATCAACTGGGAGAGGATGCCGGCATTATTCCGGTCACCTACATGAACTCGGCGGCCAACCTCAAAGCCTTCTGTGGGCGTCATGGTGGCGTCGTCTGCACCTCGTCGAACGCGCCCAAAGTCATGCAATGGGCCTTCACGCAGGGCAAACGCGTCCTCTTCTTCCCTGACGAACACCTTGGCCGCAACACCGCCCTGGCCTATGGTATCCCGGCGGAGCAGATGTTTGTCTGGAATCCCAAAGATCCCATGGCCTCGGACAGCGCCGATGAAGAGATCGAGCGCGCGCAAATCATTCTCTGGAAGGGCTACTGCACCACTCACATGCGCTTCAATCTCCAGCAGATCGAAAAAGCGCGGGCCGCATATCCAGGTATCAAAGTCCTGGTTCACCCCGAATGCCGCCAGGAAGTCGTCGCGGCAGCCGATCTCTACGGCTCGACCGAATACATCATCGAGCAGATCGAGAAAGCTCCGGCTGGTAGCCAGTGGGCCGTTGCCACCGAGATCAACCTGGTCCATCGTCTGGCCCAGGAGCATCCCGAGCAACTCATCTTCTGCCTCGATCCCATCGTCTGTCCCTGCTCGACCATGTACCGCATCCATCCCGCCTACCTGGCCTGGGTACTTGAGGGACTCGTAAAAGGCGAAGTCATCAACCAGGTCAGCGTCGATCAGGACACCATCTACTGGGCGCGCGTGGCCCTGGAACGCATGCTGGCGCTGAAATAGCGCACCCTGTCCCTCTATCACGGTTCTGTTTGCCAGAGAGAATGGCAGGCAGAACCGTTTTTGTTGCGAAGATATTGGCCCGTCTGACGGTATAATTCAGCCCTGATCGCGGCCTGGTGAGCGGCGATCAGGGCCAGGGGCGTTGAAAACGCTCAGTGGACGGTGGTTGGACCCAGACGGCGACTGAGCAACTGTTTGGCCTTCTCAGCGCAGGCCACCTGATTCTGCTGCGCCTGCGTAAAGAACTGCGCTAACTCCTGATCTCCAACCCGGTTGGCATCCGAGACATATTGGGAGCAGGTTTGCGCGCCCTCCAGCGCGTGGTAGAGGATGCTGATCAGATCATAATGCGGATCGAGGGTGTTTGTAACGGTCCTCTGCGTGCCGGAAAAGCCTGCCTCCTGTGGATTGGTAGCGCTTTGCGGATTGTACTGCGGATCTTGACTATACTGCACGTTGTTCCTCCTGTATATACTGGTTGATACACGCATTTCCGACCAGGATGCACAACCGGGAGATCGACGCCAGACAATCAGGGGGCCGCTCGCGCTTCTGCGCTGTACAGCTAATTTTTGCCAGTTTGTTGGGGTCTGGCGTGGATTGTGCATTCTTTTTACTCTATTGAGTACGGCTCAACCCCGGAAAAAGCGTCTCATCTATAATGAACTGCCGAAAAGCGCTTAAAGCATATACCTCAGCTTGCATGGGTTTGGCCACCAGTGTACGATTTTTAATGAGAGTAATTTCTCTGCAGCAAAAAGCAGAAGTGCAGAGGGCGGCAGCCCTTTGCCGGGGTGTGGGGCGTCCCCATGCACCGGAAGATACCAGAGTAGTGGGCCCGGGTTCAAACGCAAGGCCAGCCAGGCAGAAGTGCAGAGGGCGGTAGCTCTTTGCCGAGGTATGGGGTGTCTCCATGCACCGGAAGATACCAAAGTAGTGAGCCAGGGTTCAAACGCTCGGCCAGCCGGGCAGGAATGCAGAGGGCGGCAGCCCTTTGCCGGGGAGCGGGGTTTCTCCATGCACCGGAAGATACCAA
>DASZXF010000954.1:0-1554 GCA_035546055.1 Ktedonobacteraceae bacterium | reverse complement strand
ACTGGGCCGCGCGCAGGGCTATACCTTCGCCCTGGAGACACAAGGCAGTATTGCCCAGCCCTGGTTCGCGCACCTGGCGTACCTGACCCTTTCGCCCAAAGCTCCCGGCATGGGCAATCCCTGGTCCCCGCGCTGGGATCGTCTGGATCGCTGTCTGAGCGCTGCTCAGGGAGGCTCAGCCCCGGGGCCGCAGAGGTGTCTGAAACTGGTGATCTTTGATGAAGAGGACTACCAGTTCGCCCGCGCCGTCTCTGCTCGCTATCCTGCCCTGCCCGTTTATCTCCAGGCTGGCAATCATACCCCACCTCACCTGGCCGGCGAGGTCGATCTTCCTGGCATCCTGCAACGGCTGGACTGGCTGATCGCGCGCGTACTCGACGATGGCTGGTATAACGCCACCGTTCTGCCGCAGATGCACGTCTTGTTATGGCAGAATAAGCGCGGCGTCTAATTGGCTGCTCGCGTGATCGATGCCCACTTTACCCTGTCTGCTCTGAGCGAACAATGGCGCGCCTTTGAGAAAGTAAGAGGCTTCGCCAG
Source organism: Ktedonobacteraceae bacterium (assembly GCA_035546055.1). Lineage (GTDB taxonomy): Bacteria > Chloroflexota > Ktedonobacteria > Ktedonobacterales > Ktedonobacteraceae > Paraktedonobacter. The sequence goes on along the minus strand of DASZXF010000954.1, from coordinate 1,014 downwards.
GACTCAGCCCGGCGAAGCCTCTCAACGTGTGGTCTGTTTGCTCCTGGTGCAGTAATCTTCTATCTATGGCGCGCGGAAAGCGCGGAGAAGATTAGACAGGCGAGATTACGCCTCTTGCAATTCGATAGGCGCCCAATCGCTGCTGTCGTATTCAGGATACGTGATATCCCACAGGCGCCCCGGCTCCTCGCGCGTTTCCCAGCGTTTAAGGGCATCCAGCATGATCTTGCGCTGGAGCTCATGCTGGAAGGGACCGCCCAGACTATGCCCCAGCTTAAAGTGATGGGGAGAGATCACGCGCGGCGGTCCGGCCTGCTGCGATTGCTCCGGGGCCACGCTGATCAAAACCGTGGGAAGGCCAACCATCTCTATTTCGCGCGCAATAATCGCCACCACGCGATGGCAGAGCGGGCAGCCAGCGGTCAGAATCACGCCATCAGCCTTTGAGCGCAACATCAATTTCGCCATTTCGGGCGCGGCCCGCTCGTAGAGATCGCGAAAATTCTGCGTAAAACCCATAAAGCCCAGGTGCGTATTGCTTACTCCCGCGACAATACCTTCGGCGGCCAGTTCGCGCAGACGGTCAAGAGGAAAAACACAATTAATATCCTTATCGGCATCGCGGTGGTCGTAATGATCGTGCGTCACCATCAGTTGCCGACTGTCGATATCGCCAGGGATAACGCGCCAGCTATTGTCGCCATCGACATCAAATGCTTCCTGCTCACGCAAATGCACCCCCGCTGTCGTGATCAGCGCAAAAACGCTCTCTTTCACTTCGCGAGTGCGCGGCGTGTAGGGAATGCAGCGCTTCGACATACTCATAGACAGATCCCTTCTTTTGCTTATCTATCCTGGATAAATAGCTTCATATCATAGTGTTGCTATTGCTCATCGCGAGGTATGGGAGCCGGGAAATCTCGTTCTTGCCAATAGCCAGAGAAAATTGTGCTTCTGTCATATATCAACAGTCAAAGGGGGTACTTTATTTCAGAAATAGCCATCCTGGGGTAT
>DASZXF010000953.1:0-5470 GCA_035546055.1 Ktedonobacteraceae bacterium | reverse complement strand
CTGGAGAACGGCATCAATGTGACTTATATGACCAGCGCCCTCCAGCAGTTGTCAGCCAAAGCTGGCTCCGGTCTGATCATCACGCTGGCTCCGCAGACGATTGACATGCAGTCCACCGGCAGCGGCTACTTCCAGCTCGCTCTGAACATTAAGAGCATTCTGACCATCGTCAATATGCAGTACTACAATTCGGGTACCATGCTGGGGTGTGATGGCAACGTCTACGCCGAGGGAACCGAGAACTTTATCACGGCTCTGGCCTGCATCCAGTTGCAGGGTGGTTTGCGCCCCGATCAGGTGGGCATTGGCTTCCCGGCCAGCGGCTCGGCGGCTGGCGGCGGCTATGTTTCTCCCTCGGTGGTGAACGCGGCTCTTGATTGCCTGGCGAATGGCACCAACTGCGGTTCGTTTGTGCCTCCCGCTCACTGGAGCATCCGGGGCGCCATGGACTGGTCGATCAACTGGGATGCTTCCAACGGCTATAATTTTGCGAATACGGTCGGGCCTCACCTGAGCACGTTGCCGTAATATACACCTGTTCTCCTTCCTGGCTTCCTGCGCATCGGTTGCGTCCCTCTGCTCCATTATGAAGCAGAGGGACGCAATTTTTTACCCCTTTCTGCGTTGACTGCCGCTGCTTCCCCTTCTCTTGATTTTGTAGAGTTTAGTAAGTTACAATACCTCATCAGACGGGTATATATGGCCGATATTTTCTCTGTATCAGCGCGTTTTTGAGCGGCAAAGGACTATTTACTGTGAGAAGAGGTAAGAAAACATTGCAATGGATACTTTTAGCGCTGATCATATGTCTTTCTCTGTCGCTTGTTATATTGAGGATCTTTCTGTGGCAGCCGCAAGAGGCGAAAGCCAGCCAGCCGATATCCAGAGCCAGCCAGCCGCCTATCAGAATTATGCCGCTGGGGGATTCAATTACCTATGGGGAGGGTTCGAGTAATGGTGGTGGCTATCGCTGGCCGCTGTGGAAGGCGTTGAATGCGCAGGGGGCGCGGGTGACTTTTGTCGGTTCAATGCGCACCGGGCCGTTGCTGGGCTTTGTCAGGAATAACCAGGGGATGCCCGGCTGGACTATTCGCCAGCTTTCCGCGCATGTGGTGGACTGGTTAAAGACCTATCAGCCGCAAATTATCCTGCTCCAGATTGGCACGAACGATTTTGTGAAGCATGATGATCCCGCGCATGCTCCGCAGCGCCTGCGCGGTCTGCTGGATCAGATCACTGTTACCGCGCCAGCGGCGAGCGTCATTGTGGCCCAGATTACTCCCCTCAACCGGGGAGCGCAGCTCAGCGCTGAAGTGCTGACATATAACGCTGCTATACCGGCGATTGTGGCTGAGGAGGCTGCGTTGGGCAGACATGTGCAGATGGTTGATATGTATCACGCGGTATCGCCCTCGCTCCTGGTGGATGGCATTCACCCTGATGATCAAGCTTATCTGCGTATGGCGCAGGTGTGGGAACAGGCGCTTTTGCCGCTACTCAAGCTCAAAACAGATCAGGACTCTTGAAGCGGAATGTGATGCTCGTCTTGCCCCGGCGTTTATGTATATGAAGTGAAATAAAATAATCTCTGGCGGCAAGGAACTGGCCATTGTATCCTTGCCAGGATGTGTTAAGGAGCAAAATCAATGGATCTGGTTGAGCGCTATTGCCCTGGATGCGGAGCAGCCTGCGCGCCGGGAGTTCTGGCGTGCGGGGCGTGCGGAATGTCGCTCAAAGTTACCAGGAAGCTGGACGAAAAGATTCTCCCTCCTCCGCCCGCGTTGCGCCTGGCCACCCATTTGCAAAGTCTGCAACTTTTCCAGAATCGCTATCGTATTGTGCGCCAGGTGGGCGTTGGCGGTTTTGGTGCGGTGTACGAGGCCATGGATACCTGGCAGACGCGCAAGGTGGCGATTAAAGAGATCGGTCTGGGGGGATTGAGCGCGCAACAGGTAATTGAGGCGACAGGCGCTTTTAACCGTGAAGTGCAGATGCTCTCCAGCCTGCGTCATCCTGGTATTCCGCGCATGTATGAACAACTGACGGATGCTGAGCACTGGTATCTGGTCATGGAGTTTATCGCCGGACAAACTCTGGAGGATGTGCTGGCGCAGGCGAGTCATGGACGCTTGCCACTGGAGCGAGTTCTGAGCATTGGTTTGCAGATCTGCGTCATTCTGGAATATCTGCACCGTCAGCAGCCGGCGGTGATTTTTCGCGATATCAAGCCTGCGAATATCATGCTTACGCCGCAGGGCAATCTCTACCTGATCGATTTCGGCGTGGCGCGCCGCTACCAGCGCTCGAAGGCGCGGGACACTGTGGCCTTTGGTTCTCCCGGTTATGCCTCCCCGGAACAATATGGGCGAGCGCAGACCACGCCGTTGTCGGACATTTACAGCCTGGGAGCTCTGCTCTATTGCCTGGTCAGCGGCGACGATCCTTCCGAGCATCCCTTCAAGTTCCCGCCCCTGCGTCTGTACGGTGTGGAGGGCATTCGTGAACTGGATGCCTTGATTCAGCGTATGGTGGCTTCAGATCCGCTGCAACGACTTCAGACGCCCGGCGCGGAACTGCGGCGTATTCAGCAGTTGTATTATCAGAGCGCCAGGCGCTCGGCGCCAATCTGGATTCCTCCGCGTGGCCAGACTCCGCCCTCGCTGGTGGCTATCAGCAGTTCAGGCCAGCATCAACATCAGCAGCAGGTAATGATGAACGCGCCCGCTGTCGCCAGATCTCAGCAGCCTGCCGGCAAAAAGACTTCGCGCCGCCGTCTGCTGGTTGGCAGCCTGGTGACCGGAACCTTGCTGGTGTTCGGCGCGGGCGTGACCTGGGCCGCCAGTACGCGCAATGTCAGCAAGGTTCCTGCTGGCGCTCAGCCCTCCGTGCAAATACCGGTTGACAACGGTTTCCCCACGCAGCCAGCTGATGCCATTGAGCCGTCCAGCACTGATCTCCATCCCCTGGTGCCCAATGACGGCGCTACCTACTGGTCGGCAGACCTGCGCTATGCTGTAGTGGCGCATACATCACAGAACCGCCTGGATGTGTATGCTACGCGTCCACCGGAGCAGTTGACTTCCGTATCTGCTACATATTATGCGCCAGTAATTCAATGGGCACCAGATAACAGCAAGTTTCTCTCTATTCCTGATAATGTGGTATGGAATGCCAGAACTGGTACTAAACTCTATACGCTTCCTCCATCCGTTGAATGGGGATACATGGGCTGTGCCGCGTGGTCCCCAGATGGAAAATATCTCATGGCCAGCGCTTCTGATTATTATTCAAGGGTAGATATGGGTCTGTTCGAGGCAGAAACCGGTAGCCTCTTGCTCCAGAAAAGCCTTCAGGGTTTGTATGTCGCGGGCTGTATCGCCTGGTCGCCTGATAGCCGTTTCGTTGCTTTTCCGAATAGCGATAGCACCTCCTGGACGATTGGTAGCTCCTGGTCGGTAGGCATTATGGATGTGACGACGTTTCAGCAGGTTGGTACCCTGACAGGAACGATTCCGCCAAGTTTTGATATGAATACCTCATCCTATACCAGTGCATCTGGCATCGCCTGGTCGCCTGACGGGCTGATGCTTGCGGTAGTCGTCGATACCCACGTCTGGCTCTATACAATGGCTCTTAATGGAGCCGGCTGGCAGGCCGAAGGCGCACTTATTCTTGATGTCGCTGTGGGCAGCGTACCCCTCTGGTCGCCGGATGGTTATTCTCTCGCGCTATTCTCGCATAAATATGCGGTTGTCCATGACCTGCGAACCAGGCAAAGCGTCGCGCTTACCAGTGCCAGCCAGGTGAGTACCATCGCGGCTGTCACCTGGAGCGGGGATTCAAGGAGACTGACGGCGGTGGATGATAATAACATATCATCCACCTGGATACTGAATGAATAGCTGCCTGCGCGCTTGCGTATGGTGCCTGTTTCAGCGCAAAGCGTTTATAGGGCGCTGCTGCCTCCGTCGACGGGGATGACCTGGCCAGTGATGTAGCTGGCGCCGGTGGAGGCCAGGAACAGGACCGTTGGAGCAATTTCGCCAGGCTGGCCGATGCGCCGCAGGGGGGCCGATTTCGCTACGGCGCTCTCAGCTCCCTGCGCGATGATGCCTTCGGTCATACGTGTGCGGAAAAGCCCCGGCGCAATACAGTTGACGCGGACATGACGCGGACCCCACTCGACCGCCAGCGCGCGGGTGAAATTGATGACTGCCGCTTTGCTGGCATTATATCCAACGGTGTTCAACTGACCTCCGCTGAGACCCGCGACCGAAGCTACGCTGATGATATTGCCTTTTTCTCGTTCCAGCATGCTGCGGCCAACAGCCTGCGACATTAAAAAGGTGCCGGTAATATTGGCATTGATGACCTGCTGCCAGCGTTCAAGGGGCATGATTTCTGCCGGGGCGCCCCAGGTCAGGCCGGCGTTGTTGACCAGCACATCTATTTTGCCATACGTTTCCAGCACCCGCCTCACCACCTCTTCGACCGAGGATGGCTCGGCTACATCAGCCACCAGGGCCAGGACGGTGATGCCCTGCTCTTTTAAATATCGCTCGGCCTCGCTCAGCCATTGTGCTCGCCGCGCGGTAATGACCACCGACGCACCCGCCTTGCCAAAAGCCTCCGCGATTTCCAGACCTAAACCCCGCGAGCCTCCGGTTACTACCGCGACTTCGCCACTGAAATCGAATTGCACTGTACCCATAGGTTCCTCCTGCATAAGCTCAATGTCTGCTGCAATTATATCTCATCGGCCCTGGTCAGAGAGTTTTGTTATCTCTGCGTTTTTTTACCCGGTCAGGCGTGATCTGTGATAGCTCTGGAACTGTGGCGCGTGCTCGTTGGCGTTTTTCCTGTTTCCTCCATCTTTTTCCCCTTTTCCTTTCGTCTTTTCGCCAGTGAAGGTGCCCTGTTACCCCGCGCTTTTATTTCCTGGCGTAAAAGATGAAGAAGTGATAGGCCGAGCGGTAGCTTTCCCATTCATCGGGCAGGCGGGTTAGCAGGTGGGTAAACTCATCCTCGGCGATGCCGCCGCGTGTGTAGAGCGCCTTGAGGCCGGTCATGGCGCTCAGGAGGTTTTCCTTCATCATAATTCCTGGACGCCCGGCCCAGGCGCCGATGGGAATGGCAAGGCTGCGTTTTTGGACGGCGTGCAGACCGCTGGCGTGCATCATTTCCCCGAGGTGCGGAATCCCGCGAGCATCCAGACCGCGCGAAGTACTGGCCGCGATACCCCAGGCGAGGAAACGCCTGGTGAGCGGACCCGGATTGGTAAATTCCGTCCCGGCCTCGACGAGTTCGAGCCAGCCGCCCGGGCGCGTGACCCGGATTAATTCGCTGATCACTCCTGGCCAGTGTGGCAGCGGAATGGCCGCGACCAGCAGCCGCTGGTGTACATAGTCAAAGGTTTCGTGCGCAAAAGGCAGGGGATGGAGGACGTTGCCGCTGACAAAGCGATAGTTGG
>DASZXF010000952.1:0-2012 GCA_035546055.1 Ktedonobacteraceae bacterium | reverse complement strand
TGACTTGCTCATCTTTTCCCCGGCCTGGTAGACCATACCGATGTGCATCCAGACCTGTGAGAACGGCGCTTTATGCGTAAAATGTTCTGACTGAGCAATTTCACAGGTATGATGAGGAAAAGCCAGGTCCGCGCCGCCTCCATGAATATCAATCTGCTCGCCGAGGTAGCGCAGGGCCATAGCGCTGCACTCGATATGCCAGCCGGGGCGGCCCGGCCCCCATGGACTGTTCCAGGCCGGCTCGCCGGGCGCCTGGGCCTGCCAGAGCACAAAGTCCAGGGGATCGCGTTTGCGGGCATCGTCGGGAAAGTTGCCGTGTTGATTGGCCATCTTGAGCATGGCATCGTAATCGTTCAGGCCAAGCGCGTGAGCCATCTGCCCGAACTCCGGGTCGCTTTTCACGCTAAAAAAAACGCATCCCTGGCTCTCATAAGCAAAGCCCTGGGCGACTAACGACGAGATAATCTCGATGATATGAGGAATCTGCTCCGTCGCCTTCGCGTAGGTGTCCGGGCGGCGCACATTCAGCGCGTCCATATCTCGCAAAAAGCGCTCCGTCTCGCGCCTGCCCAGTTCATCCCAGGCCAGACCTACCTCGCGCGACTTGCGAATAATGTCATCGTCGATGTCGGTCACATTCTGCACATAGTTCATCCCGTAGCCCTGCCATATCAGGTAGCGCATCAGGGCATCGAACGAGACATAGGTAAAAGCATGGCCCAGGTGCGTCGTATCGTAGGGTGTCACCCCGCACACATAGACGCGCACTGTTTTGTCCAGGGGGACAAAATCTTCCAGCGATTGGGTCAGCGTATTGAAGAGTTTCATTAAGACTTCTCCTGGTCGTCGTTAATCGGCTTACTTATCTCTCTTGCATTCCTCTAAAGGAGATCACAGGAACATTCTTCATGACCGTCCGCGCTCAAGGCCGAACAGGCGCACCGCGTTCGCGGTCGTCGCCTCAGCGACTTCTTCCAGAGACAGGCCGCGAATCTCAGCCAGCTTGAGGGCGGTCTGTTTCACGAAAAGCGGCTCATTGCGCCTCTCGCGCAGAGGTTTGGGCACCAGATAGGGACTGTCCGTTTCGACCAGGATACGAGAAAGCGGGGCGAGGCGGGCAACCTCTGGCAGTTCATTGCCCTGTTTGGTCAGCGGGCCAGCGAAAGAGAGCAGAAAGCCCGCGAACTCCAGGCATTCCTCCGCCTGGGCTACCGTGCCAGAGAAGCAGTGAAAGACGCCGCGCAGCCCCTGGCCATGCGCGCGCAACAATTCCATCACATCATCATGGGCATCGCGCACATGAATAATGCAGGGCAAAGCGAACTCGCGGGCCAGGCGCAAATGCGCCACAAAGACCTCGCGCTGAATATCGCGCGGGGAAAGCATACGAAAATAATCCAGGCCGAACTCGCCAATGGCCACCACCTCTGGCTCCTGTGCCATCGCGCGATACTCCGCCTCCACCTCCGGCGTATGCGTCGTCGCCTCATGAGGGTGCGTGCCCACGCCAGCAAAAATAGCGCCTGGATACGCCCTGGCCAACGCCAGCGCCGCCCGGCTGGAAGCCAGATCGCAGCCCGGATCGATAATGCGCGTCACCCCACCAGCGAACGCGGCCTGAATGACAGCCTCCCGGTCAGAATCAAAACGGGATGTGTCGATGTGGGCGTGGCTATCGACAAGCAATGGAGATATCCTTTCCGACAAACAAAAGAGGCGAAAGTGTTCACGGAAGCTTTCTCCTCTGATACTTCCTAAAGTATAGTCTCACAAACATGAGCATGTCAAACTCTCCACCTCGGCTGACAGGGCTTTCGTTTTCCCGTTTTGCCTCGGCTGCCTCGCGTTTCCCCACCTCATCCTTTCCCTGGGGATGGGGCGGGGCGCAACAAGCGCCTGGGGCCGCCTCAGAAAAATTGGATCCCGTTGGGAACGTCGTGGTTGACTCCTCGTCGCTGCGCGACTCGCCCTGGTGCTTTTGGAGGTGGTGGCAGGTTGGGCCCGGCCCAACC
>DASZXF010000951.1:0-7827 GCA_035546055.1 Ktedonobacteraceae bacterium | reverse complement strand
GCATCGAGTGCGTGGCGGATGGTGGCACGGCTGTCGCCACGCAGGGTGGTATCTTCCAGGTCTTCAAGGTAGTTTGCTGCTTTTTGCCGCCACGTTTTCAAGCTTGCGTCAATAGACCTGACATCGGACTCTATTGCATTGCTGTTCGTTGCCAGTTCAATTGCGGTCTTGATAACGTCGATGTGGTCAGCCAGTTTTTGCAGCTCACCCCATGTCCAGGCATCGACCTCTTTGGAGAGGAGTTCCTGGCCGGTGCAGCAGTTGTTACCGGCATTGTCTACCGGCTTGCAGCGATACAAAAAGCGCTGAAGGCTAAGTCCGCGTTCCTCGTTGGTGACTGGCACCAGTTTGCCCTCTTTGTTTACGCGGGCTTTGCGTGGCCGCAGCGAGCGGTGTTTCGTGGTGTTGTCGATGCGCGTATTCATCTTGCGCCCACAGATACCACAGCGGATATATCCAGCTCGTAGCAGGTATTCTTCCGGTTCAGCCGTCCGGTGCGACGACTCATCTTTATTGCGCTGCAACCGCTCCTGTATTTTGTCGAACAGTTCCTGCGATATGATAGCCGGATAGGTGCCTTCGGGCAGTTCAACAGGGTCTAAAGGCCGTTTGGCTTTCGAGTTGGGATAATCAAAAGCGTAAGCTTTGCCAGTGAGCTTACCGCGTAGTAAGATGCGGCGAATCATGATCGGTTCCCACTTTGAGCCTGCTTCGCCTTCGGGCGTCGGTATGCCGCGATCCGTCAAGTGCCTGGCGATCTCCATCGTTGAGGTGCCGCGAGCATACTTAATTGCCATCCAGCGCACCACCCAGACCTGCTTTTCGTGGTGGATGATCCGTACTTTTTCGCCTTTCTCGTTGAGAAGCCAGCGCCAGCCATATGGGGGCTTCTTGCCGGTTACTACCTTACCCTGCTTCGCTGCATTGATAAGCCCGGTCGTGGTACGTTCACGGATTTTCTCCCATTCCCACTCGGCCAGGAAGCCCAGGAATAGGCGCGTCATGCGACCGATCATCGTATCTTCCAGCACCTCTTTGACGCAGAAAAGTTGAACGTTGTTGTGCTCCATTTCTTCGAGCAGGATGCCGAAGTGTACCTCTTTACGCGCCAGACGGTCATAGGTACGCACCACCACGCCCTGGATTTTGCCCGACAGATAGCGCTCGCGCATCAGCGTCAACTTCTCGCGTTCGCGGTACTGATAGCCGGAAAACACCTCACGGTGAACCATGCCGATAACAAGGTTATGCTCCGCGCAATACTCCCTGCCTATCCGCTCCTGCTCGTCAAGGCTGGTATTGTCTTCCTGGGGATCGGTCGAGACGCGGCAGTAAAGGTCAACGACGACCAGCGATTGCGTTAGAAATTCCTGAGTGACTTGTTCAGTAGCGACGACCATTGCTTTGACTCCTTTTTGTCTTTGGCCGAGGGCAAGCGCCATTCCTCAATTCGGCGACTGTAGCGTTCAAACCACTCCACCGGAACCCAATCCGTGAGCCAGTTGGGATCGTGTTCGGCCAAACGGTTGAGCGCAGCACGCAGCATTTCGCCGAGGAACTCGACCCGATTGAGACGACGAACCGCCGCCAGCACGTGTGTCGAGTCGGTGCGTTGGACTCCGCGTTTTTTGATTCAGCCTCCCTGGCTCAGCTTCTCCACCAGGTGCTCAAACAGGCGGGATCCTGCTTCTGCCCTCAAGAGCCGATCACGAAACTCGGAGAGGACGGAAAAAGCAAAACCGACATCGGTCAACTCCAGACCCAGGAGATACTTCCAATCAATGCGTGCTCGCACCGCTTCAGCGGCTTGTCGATCCGAAAGGTCTTCCACACATTGCATCACACACACCAGGGCTAACCTCCACGGCGTTTCTGCTGGTTGCCCGGTCGGCGAGAATAGATCAGCAAACAACGCATCTTCATAGATCGTTCCCAACGCTTCTCGCAAGCGCAGATACCTGTTCCCTCATCCCGCGCTTCTTCCTGGTATGGCTGACGTTTTGCTCTGCTTTGTAGAAGCAAGGATAGAAGGTTTAGCTGGCGGCTGATTCGTCGCTGCCGGTGGGATTTGCCAGGGGTTGCTGAGCGAGTTCTTCGCGGCGCTGGCGCTCGCGTTCTTCGCGTTCGCGTTTTTTGCGGGCCTGTTCTTCGGCCTTGCGCGCGGCCTCTTCGGGATCGGTATTGACCGCGTTCATGGTGGCTTCGAGACCCTGGGCGAGCAGCATTTCAACGGCCTGGGCGGCGCGTTCTTCGCCATCGGCCAGGAGAAGGGCATCGTCGCCTCTGGCCGCGCTCAGTACGTGATCGCGGCCAGGCATACGGCTGTGGCGCGGCTGCCCGATGCCCACGCGCAGGCGCGGGAAATCGCTGGTGTGGAGTCTGGCGATAATGTCGCGCATACCATTATGACCGGCGGCGCTCCCTTTTGCGCGCATCCGCACTTTGCCGGTGGGTAGATCCAGTTCATCATACACCACCAGGATATCCTCGGGAGCCAGTTTGTACCAGTGGGCCAGTTCGCCCACTGCTTCGCCGCTCAAGTTCATGAAGGTAAGGGGTTTGACCAGCACGACCTTTTCGGCGCCGATCATGCCGCTGGCCAGAATCGCCTTGCTGCGGCGCTCGGACCACTTCCAGCCCCATTTCGCGGCCAGCCGATCCACGACACGAAAGCCAACATTGTGGCGGGTCTGCTCATATTGCTGGCCTGGATTGCCCAGGCCGACGACCAGTTTCATAGAAAGATCTTAGCGACCATAAGCCAGGCGCACCGCCAGGTATTGCGGCAGGCCGGCCAGAATGATCTTCTCCTGTGTTTTTTCAAAGTCATAAGGGATGCGATAGAACGTGAAGGTACACGCTTCGCTATCGTAGATCATGAAAGCCGCGCGGGGATCACCATCGCGTGGCTGACCGACGCCGCCCGGATTGATGATTGCCCGGTATTTCTGTGGTGGCTCCCAGGTATCCTCGGGAGGAGTGAGCATCTCGTTTGTCACCTGAACCATGCTCTGGCTCAGACCCAGCAGCTCCAGCAGTTCTTCGATCTCGTCATTCAGACGATCTTCCGCGTGCTGAATATCGTTTTCGGACGTAGTTTGATCGGGAATATCATAGGCCACAGCCTCGTGGTCGCCGGCCTCCTGGTCAGCGGAACCGGCTGTTTGCTCGTCAGGCGTCTCGGGCGTCTCAGCGGGAGTCTTGCCATTGAGATGCGTCAGCGTGACCGCTTCTTCCGCGAAGGTTGCCAGCGCGGCCTGGGTGCTGGCCTCCTGTTCAGCATCGCGCAACGCGCTTTCCGCCTGCTCGGCCTGCTGCGAGGTCAGGACAATCGCGCTCATCTCAGCCGTATCCTCCTGGATAGGATCGAGCTTTTCGGTTGGCTCGTTGGCCAGGGTATAGGGCTGTTGAAAAATCACCGGAACGTGGGTATGGCCGACAATGCAGAAGCGGCTATTGAAGTATTGGAAACTGCGTTCGGCCAGCACCTCGGAGGTCAGATATTCCCAGAGCGGACCGTAGGGGCTGCCATGCACCAGGGTACATTCACCCATCTCCAGGCGCTCTGGCAGATTGCGCAGAAAATCGCGATGCTCTGGCGTCAACTCCTTCGCTGTCCACTCAGCGGAAATGCGCGCGGCAGCGCTGAAATCATCGAGGTCCAGCTTACCGACAGCGGCCCAATCGTGATTGCCCGCGATAATCACATCGGTACGTGCGCGCAATTTTTCAATGCATTCGTTTGGATTGGGTCCATAGCCGACCAGATCGCCGAGAAACCAGATCTGGTCGATAGGTTGCTCCAGGGCCAGTTCATCAATCCTCGCGAGGACGGTTTCCAGAGCCTCCAGGTTGGCATGTATGTCGGTGAAGATGGCGTAACGCATATTGGTTTACTCTACTCAATAAAAATAATAATTGTGGATTACGTAGGCAAAGCTATTCTATCATGTTTGTCTGTACGTTGCTAGTCTCTGAAGACAGGACTCCCTGCGTACATAGCCACGCACCTGCCGTCTATTTTGCATGTAAATTGGTACATCCTGATGTACTGGCCGTGGCAAATTCCTCTCTTGATCGCCTGGCGGCGAAATGGTGCCTTTGCTACCCATTCTGATTCGTATGCCCGCTCTGGTACTTTCGGGGAGTCGATCACTGCTGTTCAACCTCCTGGCAGGCTATTCCCGGCAAGCTCTATCATACCTTTGCTTGTATCCGCAGCCCTGATTATGAGCCAAAATTGCCAGATCTGTAACGTTCTCCTGCACTGCAGGGTTATATCACTTGAGTGGTGTGTGCGAGCCGGGGACGCGACCAACTCCGGCTTGCAACTCTTTTTGCCGGCGGCAAACTCCGCATAGAAAAACTCCCCGCAACGATGACCGCAAGACTCAATAGCTCGCTCCTCACTGACCTGCTTTCTGCTTGACTCTTTTATGTTGTAATGTTATCATGGTAACAATGTAACATTACAACATAAATTGGAGGAAAGATAATGAGCCAGACAGAAGATCATGCCAGGGAGCATGGACAGCCTCTTGTTGTGGAGCGTGTGCAGATTGGGGCGCGTATGGAAAAAAATCTGGTCAAAGTCCTGAAAGCTCTGGCAGAGTATTTTGATATGTCCCTTGGTGATTTGCTTGAGGGCATCGTTTTACACGCCTTTGAGCAAAAGTATCCGTTTGACGAGGAAACCCTCAAACGGATTGCCCAGCTCAAGGCGGTCTATGGGATGAATTATGATGCCAGTGCCAGCCATCGCTTTAGCGAGCAGAGCGCGAACGGAGAGCCGCGCTAGCAGTTTTCCGTTTCCTTTTTTCTTCGTGATGCGTTTATTCATTCCATGTCTTGCCCACCTGTGAAGCATGGCTGTTTGAAAGGAGTCAAGAAATGCGAGACTTCGTTGCCAGGCAGGTCACCCGAACTCATGTCATTCGTGTTCCTGCTGCAGTTGAGCGGGCCTTTCCGCTCTTTGAGCCACTGGGAGAGAAGCGCTGGGCGCGCGGTTGGAACCCGGATATGCTGTATCCCGCTTCCGGGGCTGCTCAGGATGGGACCGTCTTCACGACGCAGCACGCCGACGAACCAGCGAAAATCTGGACCATTGTGCTTTATGACAAGGCACAGGCTCACGTGGTGTACGTCAACGTCCTGCCTCATGCATATACCAGCCGCATCGCTGTGCGCTGTCAACCTGATGGAGCGGAGGCCAGCAGCGTTTGTGTCACCTATACATTGACGGCGCTTACGCCACACGGCAATGAGTATATCGAGATGTTTACTGAAGAACACCATTACCGAGCCTACATTTCGTCCTGGGAGACGGCCATCAGCTATTATTTGCTCCATGGCCACATGCTTCCCCAGGCGGAAGATAGAGCCTGAGAGCGGTATTGCTGCGGCGTCTTTTGCCGGCCAGAGCAAAAAGCGTGTGGCAGGAGAAGATGGTCAGCGCGGTTCTGGCGCCGATCTCTCTCCTGCCTCTCTGTTTGCCTTCTCTGACTAAAATTGTGCATATCTCTATTTGGAAAGAAAAGGTAGATATTTCCAGAAAGAGCTATACTTAAAGCGGGGAATATCTGGTTTGTTGGGAGGTGATGGTACGTAGTAGCTTTGAACAAAGAGGGAGTGGCTATGAGCTGGCGAAAGCTGCGGCTGGTAGGATGGATGATTTTTTCTTTCTGGAGTATCTGTGCTTTGAGTGCTGGCGGAGGTCTGGAGGCGGCGCTGGCGCAACGAGGAAGCGGCGTCGGGCATCAGGGAGCGCAGATGCGCAGGCAGGCTGACTGGCCTGCGCGTTATTTCGCGCCGTATAACAACGACGCGGCCAGGGAAACCGATCTGCTGGCCCTGGCGCGTTCCAGCGGCGCGCGGTTTTTCACCCTGGCCTTTATTGAGAATGCGCAGGGCCAGCACTGCCGGGCCTCCTGGAATACCCGGCAGCCGATTGGTTCGTGGATGCGCGCCTCGATTGAGGCTCTGCGCGCGTCCGGCGGTGATGTGCGCGTGGCCTTCGGCGGTGCCGTCCACGCGGAACTGGCGACTTCCTGTAAAACCCTGCCTGAACTGGTGGCGCAGTACCAGGCCGTGATAGATACCTATGACCTCACCCATCTCGATTTCGACATCGAGGGCAAAACTCTGCGCGATACCCACGCCAGCGATCTGCGCAATCGCGCTATCGCCTTTCTACAGCAGCGAGCCGCGCAAGCTGGCAGACCGCTCAGTATTTCCTATACCCTGCCGGTTGGGACGACCGGTCTGAACGCCAGCGGCCTGCAGTTGCTGCGCAATGCTCTGCACAACGGCGTGCGTGTGGATGTTGTCAATCTCATGACCATGGACTATTACAGTAAAAACGCGCCGGTGGACCAGATGGGGCGCAATGCCATTGCCGCCGCGCAGAGCGCTTTTCGTCAACTGCGCCAGCTCTATCCCACGAAAAGCGCCGCCCAGCTCTGGGGTATGCTTGGTCTGACTCCCATGATCGGCGTCAACGATCACACCAATGAGATTTTTACCCTGCAGGACGCGTATATGGTCCTCTCCTTTGCCCGGCAGCAGCATCTGCCCCTGCTGGCTTTCTGGAGTATGGGCCGCGACCGCTCCTGCGCCAGCGATCAGACCGCTCCCCACGGCTGTAGCGGCGTCGAGCAAGAGCCATACGATTACGCTCAGATCTTCGCGCCCTTTGGACAATGAGGTATTTTTCAGGCGCGTGTATAAGAGCTGAAGCCCCAGTTGAGCAGGGTTTTGGCGTCCGCGAAGCGCGTCTGCTCATCGGCTGAGTGTAGCACGACGCCGATCAATGTGTGCCCGTTGCGAGTGGCGGCGAAGACCAGGCAGCCGCCGGCCTGGGGCGTCCAGCCAGTTTTGATGCCGATGGTCCCCTGATAGTCAAACAACAGTTCATAGATGTTTGACCATGTGTAGGCGTGGTGGCTGCTGGTGGCTGGCAGATCGTGCTCTTTGCTGCGCACGATTTGCGCGAACAGCGGAATGCTCAGGGCATATTTTGCCAGGCGGGCCAGGTCATAGGGCGTGCTGTAGTGAAGGCCGTACTCCAGGCCATCGGCATTGGAATAACGTGTCTGAAAAAGTCGCAACCTTTGCGCCTCGATGTTCATAATGTCCACAAAGGCTTTTTGCGAGCCGGCCAGGCCATCGGCAATGGCTATCGCCGCGTCATCTCCCGAGGGCAGCATCAGGGCATAGAGCAGATCGCGCAGGGGGATGCGGTCGCCGGCCTTTAGTCTGGCGTTGCTGCCATTATTTCCCTCTACTTCATCTACAGCATCCTGGCCGATGGTAATATTTTGATCGAGGTTGCCCGCCTGTATGGCGATCAGAGCGGTCATGATTTTGGTGGTGCTGGCCATCGGTTGCGGTGCTTCGGCTCCCTTTTCGTAGAGAATGCCCCCCGTCTGGGCGTCCATCAGCAAGGCCTTGCTGGCACTCATCTGGCCAGGCTGGCCCGTTGGGGGTGGGATGACCATGGGATACTTACTGGCCGGGGTGGGTGTAAAGGCCAGGGGCGTCAGCGGTGGCGCCTGCGGACTCTCCGGCTGGTCGGAACTCTGTCCACTGAAGTGTAGAAAAAGGGAGAGCGATCCGCCAGCGACCACGAGCAGCACTCCAATCAGCAGGATGCCAGTCAATATACGCCGATTCATTGATTATTTCCTCGTCCTGTGTGTACTCGGCCAGAGCCGTTTACATTTGCGGTACCTGGGAGGGCAGACCGAAGCCCCAGGTGAGCAAGGTTTTCGCGTCCGTGATGCGCGTCAGTTCGTCCTGAGTCTGTGTACTGCTGGCGGTGCTGGAATG
>DASZXF010000950.1:0-3785 GCA_035546055.1 Ktedonobacteraceae bacterium | reverse complement strand
GCCTCGCGGATTGCCCTGACCTATGTTCTGCGCAGCCTGCGGCCCTTCGCGCTTTTCCTGGTCTTCGCCTTTGTCATCGAAGTGCTGTTCTATGTGCCCGGTCATGCCACGCCTCTCCTCTGGCACTGGTGGATTTTCAGTCTGTCCTGGGAAGGGATTTTCGTCAGCGTTCTGGGCATGGTACGCGTCCTCTTTCTCTATTACCTGGTCGCTATGCTGACCTTCACCACCTCGCTGGTCGATCTGACCGATGGATTGGACGCGCTGCTGGCGCCTTTGCAGAAAATCGGCCTGCCGACCAGCGCCCTGGTCATGGTCCTTGTCATCGCTTTCAAGTTCGTGCCCATCTTTGTGGGAGAACTGGAGCGTTTGATGAAAGCGCAGGCCGCGCGCGGGATGAACTTCGGCCAGGGCAATCTGATTCAGCGCGTGGTCAGGCTGGCCTCCCTGCTCATTCCACTTTTTGCCAGCGCCTTCAAGCGTGTCAAGACCCTGAGCATTGCCATGGAAGCGCGCTGTTTTGGCGGACGCAAAGGCTGGCAGCGCACCCGTCTGCGAGCGCTCCATTTCCAGCGTGCCGACCTGCTGGCGCTGGGCCTGACCATCGTGGCCGTCGTCGCCATGGTTCTCGCCAACATCGTCTCGCCGTGGTAGCAAGGGCGCGGCTGGCGGAAAGGGATGAGGGAGAGTGAGGTACAGTAGAGGAAGAGGACAGAAATGTGCCCTGGCTATTTTCTCAGGTGAAAGGAACAGATTGTATGGCATCGACCCTGCGTGAAGAGGACAGACAGGCTATCCTGCGGGCGGCGGAAGAACTGATCGATGAAGCGGTAGACTTTCTGCAACAATTGATCCGCGTACCCACGGTCAATCCGCCCGGCGCGGCCTACGAAGAGTGCGCGACTCTCATCGGCGAGCGCCTGAAGAAGCTGGGGTATGCTGTCGAATATATCAAACTCAATCCCGCCGAGGTGGCCGAACTGGCGCCTTATGGGGAAGGACTGCCGCGCGTCAACGTCATTGGCCGCCTGGAGGGACGCCAGTCCGCGCCGCTGCTGCACTTCAACGGCCACATGGACGTAGTTCCGCCGGGTTCCGGCTGGACCAGCGATCCCTTTAGCGGAGACGTGCGCAACGCGCGGGTATACGGGCGTGGCGCCAGCGACATGAAGGGCGGTCTCGCGGCCCAGATCTACGCCGTCGAAGCCATTCGCCGGGCTGGTCTGCGTCTGCTGGGCAGCGTAGAGCAGAGCGGAACCGCCGACGAAGAGAGCACCGGCAATCGCAACGCCGGCGTCGGTACGCTGGTCGAGCGTGGCTATATCGCGGCGGGCAAGACCGATTACGTCGTGATTACCGAGCCGCTGAACGTCGAAAACATCTGCCTTGGGCATCGCGGCGCCCTCTGGGGAGAAATCACTACCTATGGCCGCCAGGCGCATGGCAGTACGCCTGTGCGAGGAATCAACGCCCTGGAGCACATGGCAGACTTTATCGCCGCAGCCACGCGGCAGCTCACCCCGCGTCTGAACCAGCGGCGCAATGAGCAGCAGGTTGTCCCGCCCGAAGCCAGCGCGGCCAGTCTGGCCTTTACCATGATCCAGGGTGGCTCCAACGTCAACAGCGTGCCCGACTCCTGCGTGGTCGCCTTTGATCGGCGCCTGGTGACAGGAGAGCGCCTGGATGACGCGCGCCAGGAACTCTGGCAGCTTCTGGAACAGCAGGCGCGCAGCGTGCCAGAGTTTCGCTATGCATACAAAGAGCGCTACGCCGCCGCGCCCACCTGGGTCAGCGCCTCAACGCCCCTGGTCAGCGCCTTTGCCAGCGCCGTAACTGCCGTCCTGGGACGCGAGCCGGGCTACGTGTGCAGTCCCGGCACCGACGACCAGCGCTTTGTCGTGCAGAACGCCGGCATCGAGCAGTGCATCGTCTACGGTCCCGGCGAAATCACCCAGGCCCACATCACCGACGAATCGCTGGCCATCTCCGACCTGCTGGCCTCTATGCAGATCATGGCCCTGGCCACAGCCAGCCTGCTCGGTATTGAGGCCGATCCCACCTGAGCGCCGGGCGGCTGAGTGGTCATTTTCGCTCTTTTAAGATTGTCGCCGATTTGCTAAAATAGAGGTATCCAATCAAGCATACAGCTCAGACAAGGTAAACGAGCGCAACCATGAAAGTAATTTTCCGTAGCAGAGATTTCGCCAGCATCAATGGCGGCGGCTTCGGCTTTAATAATATGCGTCCGATGGCCTCATCCTGGCACTACCAGGGGCGTGTCCAGCATAGCCACTGGCAGGGCACCTTTACCTGTCATTGGGATGGACCAGAGGTACAATGGACAGTCCAGGGGGACGAGCGCCTGTTTGCTCTGGCCGCCGCCCTCAAAGGGAGGGGCTTGAAGGTGGAAGTAGAGCAAGACGATCCTGAGAAAGAAGTAGAAGAGAAACCATGAATATATCGGCGCCCAGACGTGTATTGCTTTTAATGTCGCCCGCCACCTATCGCGCGGGCGCTTTTTTAAACGCGGCTCATCATTTGAACCTGGAAGTCATCGTGGGCCTTGACCTGCCGGAATCGCTGGCGGAATACTGGCATGTTCCGCTGGGCCTGGACTTTAACGATCCCGCCGCTTCGCTGCAAACCATCGTCGAGTACGCGCAGGAGCACCCATTGGCGGCTATTCTCTCAGTTGACGACAGCGCCAGCGAACTTGCCGCGCGCGCCAGCGCCGCCCTGGGCCTGCCGCACAACTCACCCCAGGCTGCCGAGGCCGCGCGCGACAAATTGCTCATGCGCACCCTGATGTCGCGTGGTGGCGCGCCCTGCCCGGTTTTTCGTCCCTTTCCCCTCAACGACGAGCCGCAGCGAGTCGCCGCGCAGGTCAGCTATCCCTGCGTCGTCAAGCCCCTGCGCCTCTCCGGCAGTCGCGGCGTCATACGCGCCAACAATCCAGATGAGTTTGTCGCCGCCTTTACGCGCTTAAAGCGGCTGCTGCTCAGTGAAGGCAACTCTCTGCTCGAAACCTCCATTCTGGTCGAAGACTTCATTCCCGGCTGCGAGGTCGCCCTGGAGGGCATTTTGACGCATGGGCAGCTCAAAGTGCTGGCGCTGTTTGATAAACCTGATCCGCTGGATGGTCCGTTCTTCGAGGAAACCATTTATGTCACCCCCTCGCGTTTAGCGCCAGAAGTGCAGGACGAGATCGCGCGCTGTGTCGCGCTGGCCTCCTCCTCGCTTGGTCTGCGCGAAGGGCCGGTTCATGCCGAATTGCGCGTCAACGAGCGGGGACCGTGGATGCTGGAGATTGCCGGGCGCTCAATCGGTGGCCTGTGCTCAACCGTTCTGGAATTTGGCGCGGGCATGTGCCTGGAAGAACTGATCCTGCGCCATGCCATCGGTGAAGAGATAGCCAGCGTCGAGCGCGAAAGCGCGGCAGCCGGAGTCATGATGATTCCGATACCTGCTGCCGGTTTGCTCAAAAGCGTCAGCGGCCTCGAAGAGGCCCGCCAGGTTCCGCTCATCACTGGCATCGAAATCACCGCCAAACTCAACTATTCCCTGGTACCCCTGCCCGAAGGTGCCAGCTATCTCGGCTTTATCTTCGCGCGCGGCGCCACACCCGCCGCCGTCGAAGCTGCCATCCGCCAGGCGCATCGGCTGCTCCATTTTGAGATTCGCCCGGAACTGCGTATTCTGCGTCCTGTAGGTTAATAACCTCAAGAGCACAGAACTTGAGGATGAGGTATATGAAAACCTGATCCCGTTATCAGTCCTCCCCAATT
>DASZXF010000949.1:0-4194 GCA_035546055.1 Ktedonobacteraceae bacterium | reverse complement strand
ACAACTATTCGGCTCTACGAGACCTTTAGAGCGCTGTTGCCCTGAGCGTTTGAAAGCGTAAACCATACGGAGAGGGTTCCAGGCGCTCCAGGTCGCGCGCCCGCAACCCTCTCCGTTCCAGCCAGCAGTGCATTTCCGCGCATGCTTCTTCACGTGAAGAGGCATGGAGCATTTTCAAACGTAGCAAACGGCGCGGCTGTTCCTGTTCTTCGCGCTCACGATACCAGGCCAGCCAGAGCGTGACGGTACATGCCATGTCTTCCATTGTTCTCCCCTTCCATCAACCATCCCTCGATGATCCTGTCTTGCGCTCCATCCTTCTACTATTCAGTATAGCTTCCCCTGGAAAGACAACCGTATCTCGCAGTCCGCTCTATGCCATCTAAGAGCCGGGGTTGGAGTGCGCGGCGATCATGCGGCATGGCCAAAAGAGCAAGATAGGAGAAGCTTTTGCGCATATTTGACGGTAGAATGTCTTGTATATAATAAGGGAGCGGAAGACCTCTGTGTACAAGACTGTTAGCGAGAGCAGACGACTCAAGTTGGGAGAAACGCCGTCGTGACGTTCTGTTTCAGTCTCAAAGAGAGGGACTGGAGGAGCCTTTCGGCTCCCATGAAATCGGAAAGCGAGAGGTACCATGAAATTTCTTCTTACCTCGGCTGGCATCAAAAACACGAGCATCCACAACGCGCTGGTCGGCCTGCTGGGCAAACCGCTTGCCGAGTCCAGTGCCCTCTGCATCCCCACTGCGAACTACGCTCAGTTCGGCGGCGCCAGCCACGCATGGCGGTTCATCAGCGGACAAGAGCCCGAAACCCCCATGTGCGAATTGGGATGGAAGTCCCTGGGAGTGCTGGAACTGACTGCCCTGCCCAGCATCGATGAAGAGATCTGGGTGCCCATGGTTCGGGAGACTGATGTCCTGCTGGTGAACGGTGGCGATCCCCTGTATCTCTGCTACTGGATGCGGCAATCTGGACTGGCCGACCTCTTGCAGGAGCTTCCGCGCGAGATGGTCTATGTGGGACTGAGCGCCGGGAGCATGGTGATGACTCCCAGCATCGGGGAGTACTTCGTCGGCTGGAAACCGCCTACCGGTGGCGATAGAACGCTGGGGCTGGTTGATTTTGCGATATTTCCACACCTGGATCATCCCTCTCTGCCGGGCAATTCCCTGGCCAACGCTGAAGCATGGGCCGCCGGTATGCCAGTACCGTCCTACTTGATCGACGATCAGACTGCTATCAAAGTGATTGATGGAGCTGCCGAAGTTATCTCCGAAGGCCACTGGAAACGGTTTACGCCCTGATGGGGTGGTTGGACGCTGGTTCGCTCTTGCGCCCCAGACAAGCAAGAAGCAGGCGCGTTATTGCCATCTGAATGAGTGTTTCGCTGATCCGCGCCTCCGCTTGCTAACTCGCGTTGTCCAGCATGTTGGCTCTGGCGCTGGCCAGTTCGGCCTCCTCGTTGCGTCCGAGCCAGCGCAGTACGCCGCTTTTATTGCGGTAGAACGACGAGGTATGCGGAGCCAGGTTAATGGCGTGGTCGTAGGCTTTGAGAGCCTTTTCCCAGTTCTGGCGATGGTAATAGATGTTGCCCATGCCGTTATAGGTGTCGGCGTTGTCGGGATCAACTTTGAGCGCCTCTTTGTAGGAGGCCAGGGCATCATTGTAGTTTTTCAGATAATAGAGCACGACGGCCCGGTTATTGTAGTACGCGGCGACCTGCCCATCCAGGGCAATGGCACGCTCGAAGGCCTTGAGCGCCTCCTCTTTGCGGTCCATATCCAGCAAAGCATTGCCCTTGCCATTGTAGGCAGCGGCGTTGTCAGGCTCCAGTTCAAGCACGCGCTCATAGGCTTTGATGGCGTTTACGTTGCGATTCAGGCGCCAGAGCGTATCGCCATGCCCCAGGTGCGCATCCACCAGCAGCGGATTCAGTTCTAAAGCCTGTTCGTAGGACTTCAGCGCCTCTTTATTGCGGTTCAGCTTGTAAAAAGAATGGGCCAGTCCGACGTGATAGAGGGCGTTTTCTGGCTCGTAACGCAGGGCATTCTCGTAGGATTCAAGCGCGCCCTCGTACCAGCCAAGATGATAGAGCACGTCGCCCATGCCACCGTAGACAGAAACATCCTCCTCGCCCAGGCGAATCACCTGCTCATAGGCCGGTAAAACCTCTTCATAGCGCTGCAAACGCAGCAGCGAATGTCCCAGCCCTTTGTACGCGGCTGCGCAACTGACCTCAAACCGCATGGCCTTCTCGTAAGCCTCCAGCGCCTCCTCATAGCGTGCCAGCTGGTACAGAGTGTCACCGCGCCCCAGATGCGCTTCCGCCAGACCGGCCTCGTACTCCAGCGCCTGCTCATAGGCGCTCAGAGCCTCGTCGTAGCGCTGCAACGAATAAAGCGCGATACCACGTCCCCGGTGCGCCTGCGCGTTCTCAGGAGCGAGCTGGAGCGCGCTTTCATACGCGCCCAGACTCTCGTGATAGTTCTGCAAACGCAGATAGACATCGCCCAGTCCCAGGTGAAAAGCCACCTCCGCAAAACAGAGCTTGATCGCGCGCTTATGCGCCAGCAAGCTCTCTGGATAGCGCTGCAAAAGGAAGAGCGCCTGACCATAGTTGTAGGAGAGAAAAGCGTTCTGCCCATCCGAGTTCAACGCCCGTTCGTAGGCTTCCAGCGCTTCTTCCGCGCGTCCCAGGCGGCACAAAGCATTGCCCTTACCGTGGTAAGCTGGCACATAGCCCGGCTCCAGTTGCAAGGCCAGTTCATAGGCATTGAGCGCCTCGGTATAACGCCCCAGTTTGTGCAGAACATCGCCGGTACCATGATAGGCCGCCGCGTAGTCCTCTTTCAGTTGTAACGCACTCTCGTAAGCCTCCAGCGCCTCTTCATAGGCCTCCAGGCAATAGAGCGCTTCACCCATGCCGTTATAAACGCTGGCGTCGTTAAACTCAAAATGCCGCGCGCGTTTGTACGCCGCCAGTGCCTCTTCGTAGCGCTTGAGGGCAAAGAGAGCCAGACCTTTGGCGTAGTAGACAAAAGCGAAAGCGGGATCAATCCCCAACGCGTTTTCGTAGGCCTCCAGCGCCTCTTCGTAGCGTTTCAACTTCCAGAGGGCACAGCCAAGCCCTTTATAGGTCTGCGCATCCCGTGGATCAAGCTGGAGCGCGTATTCATAGGCCACCAGGGCATCGGCATAGCGCTGCAACTGCCAGAGCGCGTCTCCCTTGAGGCGATGCGCGGGCGCGTAGTCGAGTTGCAGATAAATCGCCCGTTCGCAGGACACCAGGCAGCGCTCATAGTTTTGCAGACGATAAAAAGCATCGGCGTAATTCTTGTGGAAAATCGCCTCGCCGCTGTCAAGCTGAATGGCCCGCTCATAGGCACTCAGACTCTCTTCCAGGCGTCCCAGTTCGCGCAGGGAGTTCCCACGCCCGTTATAGGCCACCGCCAGGCCCGGCTTGAGGTAAATCGCCCGCTCATAGGCCTCCAGCGCTTCTTTATACTGCCCAAGCTGCCAGAGCGCGTTGGCCTGGCGATTATAATCGGCGGCGTTGTTCGGCTCCAGGCGCAACAGGCGCTCATAAACCCCCAGCGCATCCGAATAGCGTTTGAGATAATACAGCACGTCACCCCGCTTGCGCCAGGCATCGGGAAAGTTGGGATCGTGCGTAATAGCCGCTTCATAGGAAACCAGCGCCTCCTGATATTGCCCCATCTCTTCCAGAGTCAGGCCGCGAAAGTTATACACCGAGGCCGACCTGGGGTCGATTTCCAGCGCGCACTCAAAGGCCTCCAGCGCTTCAACGTACTGCCCGGCCTTAAACAAAGCCTTGCCCTCGTCAATCCACTGACCCTTCTCCCGCTGCGAGGCATCCAGCCGACGCGTCATACCTCCGCCCACAGGCGTCTGCGCAGTTGGCGGCGTACCCATGGCGCTGGTCTGAAAAGGACTCTCCTCACCCGCTGACAGTTCGCCCTGCCCGGCCAGCATAGCATTGATGAATTCCCTCACATCTATATATCGTTCATGGCGATTTTTTGCCATGGCTTTGAGGATAGCCTGCTCAACATGCAGAGGCAGATGGGCATTCAACTGAGTAGGCGGGACGGGAGCATTGCGCAAATGGTAGAGCCACATGGCGAAGAGGTCGGAGCCATTAAAAGGGCGTTCGCCGGTAAACATTTC
>DASZXF010000948.1:0-4025 GCA_035546055.1 Ktedonobacteraceae bacterium | reverse complement strand
CAGAGGGCGGCAGCCCTTTGCCGGGGAGCGGGGTGTCCCCCGCCTTTCCTCTCTTCCCGCGCCGCCGCAGGCGGCGCACTTTGCGCATGGAGTTTGATAGTCTACTGGTGGCGGAACAGAAAAGCTGTGTAAAGCAGCAGGAAAATATCGTCTGCTTAGAATGGAGGCTCAAAGCGTCTTTTTAGCAGAAGGAATTGCTTCTGTTTTCGGCCTGATCAGCCAGAATTTGTTACCTGGCAAACTGGACAGCTTTTGCTGGCAACAGTTATACTAGACACAGTGCCAACAGGAACTTTTAAGACAAGAAGGAGTTACTTGATCATGACAATTACTGAGGCATTTGACACCATGGTGTCTATTTTCAATCCTGCCGGTGCTGGCAGCATGAACAAAACCTTGCAGTGGAATATCACCGGCGAAGAGGCCGGCGTTTACGCTTTGAAAATCGCCAATGGCACTTGCGAACTCATTCCCGGTGGAGTCGAAAAGCCCGATTTGACCATAACCGTTTCCGATAAAGACTGGCTGGCCATCGCCGAGCGCCAGTTGAATCCCATGACCGCCTTTACTTCGGGCAAGCTCAAACTGGCTGGCGATATGATGCTGGCTATGAAAATTCAGCAGCTTTTCCCGTTTTAAGGGCTGATTTTTCTGCGCATATCCTATTTCAGGCAAATCCGACGGCCACCTCTTCTGCTGAGGTGGCCGTCGTTTGTTTTAGACGGTGCCGGTGCAATAGGTGGGCAGGGCGCCGGTGAACTTTTGCGGGTGGAGCAACTGGGCCAGGCAGCGCAGTCCGTC
Organism: Ktedonobacteraceae bacterium; assembly: GCA_035546055.1. GTDB lineage: Bacteria > Chloroflexota > Ktedonobacteria > Ktedonobacterales > Ktedonobacteraceae > Paraktedonobacter. Next base: position 3,224 of record DASZXF010000948.1, on the reverse strand, counting down.
GACGAGGCGCTGGCTGGGATGTTGCATGATGTTGACGTTGAGCGCGTAGACCTGGTGCTTTTGCAGAGCCGCGATGCCGCTCCAGTTGGCGCGTTTATAGACCAGCGCGGGATCGCCGCCGTAGGCCGGGTCTTCGGTCAGGATGACGAACTGCGGGTTAGCCGCGATAATGGCTTCGTCCGTCACCTGGGGGTAGCCGCCGTTGCTGGTGTCGCTGTGAAAAATGTTGCTGCCATTGGCGTCCTGGGTCAGTTCATCGCCGAATGAACTGCCACCGAAGACGTAGGGCTTGCCGGGAACGCTATCGTCGATTTCGAGCAACACGGACGGCGCGGGCGTGCCCGCCACGGCGGCTTTCACCGTGTTGATCTGCTGCTGCAACTGATCAACCAGTGTTCTGGCCGCGTCCTGGGTCAGCGTCAGCCGTCCCATCAGGAGGATTTTCTGCAAAACCTGGGCCAGGGTTGTGCCGGGCAGATCAACTACGTGCAGACCAAGCGCCGCCAGTTTACTGTCATAGGGTTTGGTCAGCGCGCCGTCGCTCAGTACCAGATCGGGCTTGAGGGCGAAAATCTGCTCAACGTTGTAAACCCCGCTGGCATTGGAAATTTTGGGCAGTTTTGTCAACACGGCTGGCGTGGTGGTATAGTAATCGACTGCGACGACGCGGTTTTCCAGGTGCAGACCGCCGAGGATCTCGCTGGTGCTGGGCGAGAGCGAGACAATCCGCTGCGGGGCGGTGGTGGGAAAGACAATGGGAGTACCATAGACATCGTAGGCGGGCGCCGAGGTGGCTGTTGGGGCCGCGCTGCCTGTCGTCGCGCCGGCCTGTCCACAGGCCGCCAGCAGGATTGACAACAGCAGGCAGGACAACAGAGAAAAGCCGCGCCAGTCAGTACGGCGCGGTTGGGCAGACCCACCGGGCCGCCGGAAAAGACGGGAGAGCATCGAGTTTGAACCTCCGTGGTCATAGAACGCTCGTGCCCCCTCGCGTATCAAAGACCAACCGGAGATACATGTCACAGCCAGCGGGCGTACCAGGGCGTCGTCGCATAGACCGTTTGCCCGTTTGCCCGCCTGTTCAGCAAGCAAGAGCCAGCCATCTGTACCGCTCACCTGGGGATAGCATTTTCATGGTCGCCGGCCAGTCGGTCTGGTCAACACCTGAAAAAGAGGCCTTTCCTCTTCCACGCCGGGTCTGATCGTCTCGGTAGCTTGTTCCTCTTACGCGAAGGATGGTAAGCATCGTTATCGGGCAGGTCTCCTGACTTCTGGCCTTTCACCCTGGCTCAACTCGCCTTCCCATTCGCAAGCGAACAGTGACCTGTCATCCCTGGCGGGAGACAATGAGTCAAGCACTGACCAGTTACAGTAGCGCGTGAGACTGCGCCGGACTCGCACCGGCTTCCCTATTCTGCCTGTTTTTGCAGGCCACCCGATACATACAAAAAGAAGTATTGCATACGCAACGGCGACAGTATACGCCGTGTAGATCCATCATGTCAAATCTCTTAATATGTTCTCATGTGTTTGCCTTTGCTGGTTCTAGAGACGCGCTTCTTCCTGGATGCGCTTGAGGTCGATGGCGATGCCGGCGGTGAGCAGATAGACGCGTTCGGCGGCGCTGGCGAGACGCTGGTTGACATAACCGAGTGTATCCCGGTAGACGCGGCCCAGGGGGTACTCGGGCACCAGGCCAGCTCCGACCTCGTTTGAAATGACGATCAGGGTGTAATGGGCGGGCAGGGAGTGTATGACATTCAGCATGGTCTCAATCTCTTGCAGCGCGTGTTCACCGAAAAGCGCGGCGGGAGCGATTTCCCGCTCCCAGTCGATATCGCGCTGGTGGAGCAGCCAGTTAGAGGTCCAGAGGGTCAGGCAGTCCAGCAGCAGAACATCGGCCAGTTCGCTGGCTCGCCGCACCGCGCCTGCCAGATCGAGCGGTTCCTCCAGCGTGTGCCAGTTATGGGGACGCGCCGCCCGGTGCCTGGCAATGCGCTCCTGCATCTCGGCATCGCCCGCCGTGGCCGTCGCGATGAAGGCGACCGGGCGCTGACTGCTGGCCGCCAGCTTTTCCGCGAAGGTGCTTTTGCCGCTTCTCGCACCTCCCAGCACCAGGATGAGTCGCGCCCCTGCTGGCGCTTCTTTATCATGCAGCATATAATCCTGTCTTTTTTCGCTCACAATGAATAACGCTCACTTTCTTTCTGGTCCGCGCGGACTTAAAAATGCAGCAGGAGGAAGGTCAGCAGACCCACGATTTCCGCGCTTTCCGCGATGGCTCCATAGGTATCACCCGTCAGACCGCCCAGTTGCCGGGTGATCCAGGCGCCCAGGGCCAGCGCGGTGAGCGTCATGGCGCCCCAGACCAGCAGGCCGGCGAACTGCGCGCCGAGCAACACCAGCGCCAGAGTCAGCACGCCGGCCAGGGCCAGGGTGCGCGGGGTGATGTCCTGGCGAAAAGTCGCGCCCAGACCGCTGGCGCGGGCGCCGGGGAACAGGCGTAGCGCCAGCACCAGTGTCCAGCGTGCCGAAGGTAGTGTGACCAGGAGCACTGCTGGCAGACCGTGTTTTCCCAGGCTGGCAAAGCAGGCGAATTTGAGCAGCAGCGCGCAGATGCCCGCCAGCACACCAAAGCTGCCGACGCGACTATCGCGCATGATCTCCAGTTTGCGCTCGCGCGTCAGACCGCCAAAGAGGCCATCGCAGGTATCCATCAGGCCGTCCAGGTGCAGGCCGCCAGTCAGGACGACCAGTCCCACTACCAGCAGAGCCGCCAGCACCGGTTGCGGAAACAGTGGAGCCAGCAACAGCAGCGCGCCTGCCAGCAGCAGAGCCAGCAACGCGCCCACCAGGGGAAAATACTCGCCGCCGCTCAAAGGCGATGCCTCAACCACATTGGCCTTGAAGAGTCGTCTGCTGCCCGGTAGGGGGAGGATCGAGAGGAAGCCCGCCGCCATGAGCAATTTTTTGTACTGGCGCAGACCCGTCTCCCTGAGTTCAGACCACGTGCGCTTCATCGCTCATCCTCCTTGTCCGTAGAGATCAGGCAGCCTTGCAAATTCAAAAGGGCCAGTCTTCCCGGCGGTTCCGCTTGATCCTGGTCCGTTGCCACGTCCAGCGCGCTGAGGGAGCCAGGCTCCAGGGCAAGCTGCCACTGGCGCTCTAATGGCATGCCCAGTATATCGCACAGCAGCAGACGCAGCGGACCTCCATGACTGACA
>DASZXF010000947.1:0-2457 GCA_035546055.1 Ktedonobacteraceae bacterium | reverse complement strand
AATCCTGTTCAGGCATAAGCAACTCTCCTTTGAGTAGCGAGCGCCATACTCTTTGACTGGTGGGGTATGGCTGGCTGAAGTGACTTACCTCTCCTGGTAAGTATCCGGCGACGAACAGTTAGCTATCTCACCATGCACAGAATGGTGATTCACGATCATTATACACTCTGCTTTTTACGCGCAACAAGCTGCTCTATTTGCCTGATATTCTCACCAGAGCGGACTTGCGAGCGGGCGGCGAGTATGTTACAGCGAACCGATCAGATGGATCGCCTTTCACCAGACCCTCTTTCCCATGCCAGAGCAGCCTGAACTGCAAATGGTTATCTATACGCCTCTGGCTCGGGAGGATACCGCAGCTAAACTGAAAGCACTGATGGCCGAGGCGGACAGTGATAGCAGATGATAACGTTGTCCTTTCGCCTGGCTGATGCTTGAACTGGTTGGCGTATGGTTGTTTTGACAGAGTAAGCCCGGAGAAAAAGGCGGTGCGGAAAAAAAGCAAGCGCGCAGACTGCCGCTTGCGACAGATCTGCGCGCTTGCCGAATACAACGGGAGCTATGCTTGCTTTGCTTCGAGCGCTGCCACCGGGGTACCCACGACATCGGTCGTCGGCTCGCTCTCGCGGCGGGCGTAGGGAGTCAGGCCGCGCTTTTTGGGCAGCAGCACCGCCTGGTAGCGCGAGACGTAGTACGAGCCGAGCACCAGCACCAGAGCGAGCACCTGAGCGATCAGGGTAATCCAGTCGGGGAAGATGGACAGCCAGGTGCCGGCCCAGTCGGGTACCCAGCTCAGCCAGGTGATCGGCACAGCGCTGAACCAGCCGGCCTGTTCCATTTCAAAGACTTGCTCGCCGACCATAATAAAGAGCACCACCGCCAGCAGCGCGCCCGTCAGGACCAGCATGCGCTTGTAGGGCACGCGGCGATTGCCGACGAAACTCAGGAAGGCCAGAATGCCTGAGAGCAGTAGACCCACCAGCGCGCCGTAGAAGACAACCGTATCGCCCAACTGGAGCTTATAGCTTTGCAGAAATAATACCACCTCGAAGCCTTCGCGATACAGAGAGGTAAAGCCCAGAATGACCAGTCCGCCCACAACTCCCAGGCGCGAAGCTCCTGCCACCCGGTCGCGCGCCAGCAGGTTTTGTTTGCGGCGATTGTGGAAGGTGATCCAGCCGGTCCAGTATACTTTATGGAAAAACCAGTTCATCACAATCAGCAGCACCACCACCGCCAGCAGGCCAGTCCACGCCTGGAGAGCGAGCGCCGGCACGACGGTTGTCAGGTCGCTGATAATGCGAACCGCGATGAACCACGTAATCAGGGTCGCCACCGCGCCGAGAGCCACGCCCGCGCCAATAGGTTTGCGGTACGAACTGTTGGAGCCGCGCAGACTCGCGGTCACCGCGGTAATCACAACGACGCATTCAATGCCCTCGCGGAAGACCAGCGCGGCAATATCCAGGACCGCGACCAGCGGGCTGAGATGGGGAGTGGTGGGATCGGGAGTTCCAGCGGCAACCACTCCCTGCCAGATCAGAAGGGCCGCGATAAGCAGCGCGGCGACAATCAAACCGAACGTGACCAGCGGGCGGGCCGGCGCCGGCGTTTGCGAAGTCTCATGCTGAGCCATATATCAAATCCTTTGCTTTCTCAGAAATGAAAGGGAGCCATCGCCGCCCGGCTAATTCAGGTTCGCTCTTACTGTTGAACGCCTGTTCGTTTGTCCTGCTATCTGAAAATAATCAGGCACACTTCTCATCGTCACCTGAAAATATTAGGGCGTGCTAATATCTGACTGCCACACTAGGATATTAGCATGCCCTAATATCCTTTGTCAAGAGCCTCAGCGACAGGCTAACGGGTGAGCAGGTATTTTTACCTGCCTTGTGGGGAATGACTATCTTTTCCCTTATGGCCGTCCACCGTCTGAGGGGAGGGAAAAGCGAGCGTGGTTGTACTGGTTCCTCCTGGCGTGTGGCTTTTCTGGAAATAGGGTTGGTAGAATGACTTATCGACGCTCTTTACTTCCTTTTGCCTCCGTAGCGCCGATTGCCGCCTGCTATGAGGCCGGTTCTGCTCGCCTGCCTGTGGGGAGAAGCGGGCGCTTCGGGCTACATTTGATGGCAACGTGATTGGTACGTTTTCTTATCAGGAACGTCAATATAATCAGGCACAGATGTATTGACGTGACCTGTTCTAAGGTGTTTTACTATTTTAGTATATAACATGGACAGATATAAGCAGGAGGCATAGATATGTCTGAGGATCTTCACGAGTTGCCTGGTGAGCCGGAAGATGCCGGGCGACCATTGGCCGAGGCCAGCGCTTCTCAGGGGACGGGACAGGATGCCGCTCCGCCGGCTTCTCAGGAGACTCCCGTAGTTCCCCCCGTTTCCGAGTCGATTTTGCCAGAGCAGCCTGTGTATCCGCCCCGGCCAGAATTTTATGCTC
>DASZXF010000946.1:0-5709 GCA_035546055.1 Ktedonobacteraceae bacterium | reverse complement strand
TGTGCTTTGTGCGCTCATCGGGCTGCTGGTTGGCATCGGGATGCTTATTTTTGGCGTGCCCTACGCGGCTCTGCTGGGTACGCTGGCGGGCTTTCTGGAATTTATTCCGGTGATTGGCACAATTGCGTCTGGCGTGGCCTGTTGTCTGATTGCCCTGACTCAGGGCTGGCTGACTTTCTTTCTGGTGCTGATTTATTTCGTTGTTTTGCATGTGTTTGAGGGCTATTTCCTGGCTCCTCGTATCGTGGGCAAGGCGGTAGGGCTGCATCCTGTTGTCTCGCTGCTGGCGCTGGCTGCTGGCGGTGAGCTTTTTGGTCCGCTGGGGGCTTTGCTCGCCGCGCCGGTAGCTGGCCTGATCCAGAGCGTTCTCGTTTCGTTCTGGCTGTACTATCGTGATCTTCACAGAGAGCAATTTCCCGAGGAGGCGCAGGGAGCTTCGCCTGATGGAGCGTGAGTTGCCGTTCGGGGCAGCGCTGTTTGTAAAGAGTGGCGAGCCGGATATGTTAGGGCTGAAATAGAGGATTTGTCACGGCTGCTTGTCGTTCGTTATCATGATAGAGAGAAACAAGTGTATCAGGAAAAGTCTTTGCATATCAGAGAGAGTGAGATACATCAGCCATGAGCCAGCCTGTAGAGTCAGCCGCGTCCACGCGCAAGGGGTATACTTCGCGCCGCTTTTTTGCCAGGTATTATGAACGCACTTCACGCAGTCCCCAGGAGGAACGCTTTATGGGTCCGCTGCGCAGGGAGGTTATCGAGCAGGCCAGCGGGCGGGTGCTGGAGATCGGCGCTGGCAACGGGCTGAACTTTGCTCTATATGATCCCGCGCGGGTCGAGCATGTCACGGCCACTGAGCCAGACAGCGCGATGCTGGAGTACGCGCGCCAGCGAACTGCCGGCGCCAGGGTGCCGGTGGAACTGGTGCGAACGCCTGTGGAGAATCTGCCCTTCGCGGACGAGAGCTTTGATAGCGTGGTCGTCACGCTCGTTTTTTGCTCGGTCAACGATCCACAACGCGGCTTGAGCGAAGTGCGGCGCGTGCTCAAACCAGGAGGAACGTTGCTGATGGTTGAGCATGTCCGCGCGGAGAACAGGCTGGTGGCGGCTGTGCAGCATGTCGCCACCCCTCTGGCGCGTCTGTTTACCGGCAATTGCCACTGGAACCGGGAGACCGGGCGCTTTGTGAGAGAGGCCGGCTTCACGATTGAGCAGCGGCGAACCGTCGTCCTGTCAGTTATCCCCTTTATGGTTGTGCGCGCCCTCAAATAACCGGCCTGTTGCCTGCCTCGTGTTAGCGTGGCAACAGGCCGGGGAGTTCCCGGCGCAGGAGTTTGCCGGAGGAGTTGCGCGGCAGTTCTTCGACCATATAGATCGCGCGCGGAACTTTATAGCGAGCAAGGCGCTGGCGGGTGTGTTCGAGTATGGCCGCAGGATCAACGGGCAGGTCGGGATGGACTTTGACAAAGGCAACGGGTACCTGTCCCCATTGGGCATCGGGCTGGCCGCAGACGCCCGCTTCGGCAACGGCAGGATGGGCCAGGAGCACGCTTTCGATCTCGGCAGGATAGATGTTTTCACCGCCAGAGATGATCAGATCTGAGCGGCGGTCGAGTACGTAGAGGTAGCCATCTGCATCGAGATAGCCCAGGTCGCCTGTTGAAAACCAGCCGTTGTGAAAGGCCTCTGCCGTGGCTTCGGGACGATCCGCGTAGCCGGGTGTGATGGTCGGACCTTGCAAGTAAATAATGCCCGCTTCTCCGGTAGGAGCCGGTCCGTTCTCCTGCCTGATCTGAAGTTGAACCGGCAGCAGGGGACGACCGGCGGAGCCAAGTTTGCGCAGGGCGTCGGCTGGTGCGAGTGTGACCGCCTGAGAGCAGGATTCGGTCAGGCCGTAGGTTTGCGCGACCGGGATGTGCAGACTGGCGCACTGTTCCAACAGCGGACGAGGAGCGGGGCCGCCTCCCAGCAGAACGCAGCGCAATGTCGGAGGATAATGGCCCTCTGCTCCTGACGCTGTGAGCATGCGCTGCAACATGATCGCAACCACCGAGATGATGGTTACCCCATCCTCTTGAATGGCCTGATTTACCGCACGTTCCTCGAATTTTTCCAGCAAAATCACGCTGATGCCGTAGATCACGCTGCGCATGAGGATTGAGAGGCCGCCGATGTGGAAGAGAGGCAGACAGGCCAGCCAGCGGTCGTCAGGGCTGTGGCCGAGGTTCAACGCCGAGGCGCTGGCGTTCCACCACTGCATACCATAGGTGATGATGACTCCTTTGGGTTTGCCGGTTGTGCCCGATGTATACATAATAACCTGGGTCGCGCTCAAATCGATGAGCGGACGAGGCGCGACTTCTCCTGGTGTGCAGGAGGCGTTGTCGGGCGTGAACAGGTCAATTTCGGTGATTTCGGCTGCGGGCGTATGCGCGTGCAGAATGGCGCGGGACAGGGCGGGAAGCGCTTCGCCGAGCTTGCTGGCGCGTATGGCCATATCCTCTGTACAGACCAGCAGGGTGGCTTTGACATCGCGAAGCTGCCAGCAGAGCTCCTCGTGAGTCAGACGTGTGTTGAGGGGGACCAGGATCGCGCCCAGGCGGGTGAGGGCGTGGACAAAGACGACATAAGCCAGGCTGTTGGAGGCGAGCAGGGCCACGCGGCTCTGTTCGCTCACGCCTGTTGTGGCTAGCTGGGAGGCCAGGCGCTCGGTCTGGCGAGCCAGTTCGGCAAAGCTCCAGCGCGTTTGTCCACATTGCACCGCGAGATGGGTTGGATTATTTTCGGCGCAGCGGGTGAGCCAGTTGGGAAGCAGCGGCGAGATAGTCTGTTGCATGATCCTGAATTCTTTCATATCAACTGTTCAGCGCTAAAACGATGATAAGCGGCCTGGTCCAGCAATACGCCGAGGCCCGGCGCGGCAGGCAATTCCAGGGTGCCCTGCTGGAGTCTGAGGCCGTCCTGGAGCAAATCATCTTCCAGGAGGTCCAGCGTTGCCAGGCCGCAGGGTGTGGTGACTTCGGGCGAAGCGGCTGCCAGATGGAGCGCGGCGGCCACGCCGAAACCCGCCTCCAGCGTACTGGTGATTACGCAGGCCACTCCTTGCGCGCAAGCCTCCTGCACAATACGGCGACAGGTACGCAGACCGCCAGCCAGTTGTGGCTTGAGTATCAGCACATCGGCGGCGCGGCTTTGCAAAATGCGCCGGGCGCTTGCCAGACCGGTCAACGCCTCATCAGCCGCCAGCGGAACAGGCGAAACGCGGCGCAGAGCGGCCATGCCGGCCAGGTCGTCAGCCGCCAGGGGTTGCTCGACATATTCTATGTCGTAGGACGCGCATTGAGCGAGCAGGCGGCGGGCTGGCGCGCTTTCCCAGGCCGCGTTAGCATCCAGGCGCAGGCGTGGCGTGGGGCCAATCGCGGCGCGCACGGCTGCCACGCGCGCCAGGGCTGCCGGCGAAGCATTGAAGAGCTTCAGTTTGAGACAGGTGAAGCCGGCCTTCAAGGCTGCCTGAGCGCTGGCGACAGCGGCGGCTGTGGTAGAACCGCTGATAACGGCATTGACCGGTACGCGGGCAGGCAGGGACGCGCGAGAAACGCCGGTGCAGGATGGATAATCCCGCGTCAGCACATCAGCAACGCGTACATTGAGAGCTTTACCGCAGGCGTCGAGCAGCGCGCTCTCCAGACCGCAGATGAGCGCCGCTGGCAACTGGTCATCTGTATTCAGGCTGTCCAGCAAGCGCAGAATCTCCGGCAGAGCGCGATTATGGAGCGTGCGCGCCAGGTGGGGGAGAGCCTGGAGAGACGCGTCCAGATCTTGTCCGCTGTGATCAGGCAGCGGCGCGATCTCGCCATAGCCGGTAATGCCCTCGTCGGTAGAAACAGCCACCAGCGCGCCAGAGCGCAGGCTGAGTGTGCCGTGGGCTGTATAAAAGGGCGCGCGAAAGGGGATGCCATAGCGCGCCCAGGTCAGTTTGACAAGTTTCATAGCCAGAAATATGTTGTCAGGGTAGACGTGGATACTTCGAGAAGTCGGGTTTGCGTTTCTCCAGGAAGGCATTTTTGCCCTCTTTGCCCTCTTCGGTCATGTAGAAAAGCATGGTTGCATCGCCGGCGAGTTGCTGAATGCCGGCCAGGCCATCGGTATCGGCGTTGAAAGCAGCTTTGAGGAAGCGCAGGGCAATCGGGCTTTTCTCCAGAATCTCCCGGCACCACTGGATGGTGGTTTCCTCCAGTTCGGCCAGGGGAACTACCGTATTGATCAGGCCCATATCCAGCGCCTCCTGAGCGCTATACTGGCGGCAGAGGTACCAGATTTCGCGGGCCTTCTTGTGGCCGACCACGCGGGCCATATAGGTCGCGCCCCAGCCGGCATCGAAGCTTCCGACCTTCGGACCGGTCTGACCGAAGCGCGCATTGTCAGCCGCGATGGTCAGATCACAGAGCAATTGCAGGACATGGCCGCCGCCGATGGCATAGCCCGCGACCATAGCGATAACCGGCTTGGGCAGATATTTGATGGACTGCTGTAAATCGAGGGCGTTCAGGCGTGGCACGCCATCGCTGCCCACATAGCCGCCTTCGCCGCGCACGCGCTGGTCGCCGCCGGAACAGAAGGCTCTGCCGCCAGCGCCGGTCAGGATCACCACGCCGATTTCTGGATCTTCACGGCACACCGCAAAGGCATGGATCATCTCTGACAGCGTTTGTGGACGAAAGGCATTGTGGACTTCTGGCCGATTGATGGTAATTTTGCCGATGCCCTCGGCTTTTTCAAAAAAGATGTCGGTATAATCACCGATTTTTTCCCAGTTGACTGGCATTGCTTTACTCCTTATCAAAAATAGCGCAACGATGTTCTGTAGTTGTTCGCCCTGATGAAAGCCAGCATGGTATCAGGTTGAATGCGCGCGAGAAAGAAAATCAGGCCAGAGTTGGTCTTCAGAACCAGTATCTTGCCTGTTATTAGCATAGCGCGTCACAAAACTCATTGACAAACCCGGCAAATAGCGCGGGCTGTTCCAGGTGAATGGTATGCCCGGCTGCGGGCACGATATGCAGACTGGCTGCGGGCAGACTGCTGGCCATCTGGCGGGCAATCTGACAAAATTTTGTATCGAGTTCGCCGGCCAGCAAGAGTACAGGCAGGTCGAGTTCGGGCAGGCGCGTGTGCAGCGCGGGCTGAGCGCCGGTGCCAACGCCGCGCAGACTGTTTGCCAGACCCCTGGCGCGGTTCTTGAGTCGTTGATTATGCAGCGCGCTTTTGGCTTCGTCCGGTAGATGGTCCTGACTGGCGAACAGCGGCAGCTTTTCCCAGTAGGCCACAAAGGCTTCCACTCCATCACGCTCGATGCGCTCGGCCAGGGCGTGATCGCTCTGGCGGCGCTGCTCTCGCTCCTGGGCGCTGGCCAGGCCCGGCGAAGCGCTTTCCAGCACCAGGGCGCGGAAGAAGCCAGAGAAGGCCATAGAGAGCGCGACACGTCCGCCCATCGAATAGCCAAGCAGAATCGCCTCGCACGGCTGCACGCCCAGCATGTCCAGAGCCGCGAGAATGTCAGCCTCGCACTCTGCCATATTGTAACGCTCCGGGTCGGCGGGCGCGTCGGCCTGACCGTGGCCGGGCAGATCAAAGGCGATCAGTCGGCGTCCGGGCACGGCCAGCAGAGGGAAAAGCGGCGACCAGTTCGCCGCGCAGCCGGTAAAGCCATGG
>DASZXF010000945.1:0-5204 GCA_035546055.1 Ktedonobacteraceae bacterium | reverse complement strand
ATCTCAACAGCGAAGGCAGAGCTTCGCTGCTACAGCGGGACAGCATCAAGCCTTGCCTTGATGCTGTCCTTTGTCGATGATATTGATCGTCACCGGGAAGACGCGAGCCTCGCGTCCTCCCCATGTAGCATTGGAGCATTGCCTCCCACGTGCTTCAGCGGTGCGCTTTTTAGCGGGCTACGGTGGAGGCGTAGCGTTCGACCATTTCCGGCAGGAGTTCAAGCGCGTGGCCGTCTACGCGGGCCTCGGCATTCAGGACGGTGGTGGGCACCTGCGAGTAATAAGTGCCAGATGGGACCATGGCGCAGCCGCCCCAGCGGCGCATGAGGAGATTCTGGACCAGCACCTCTTCGCCGGAGTGGTAGCGCGGCAGGCGTTGCCAGAAGGAGAAGCCGCCTACGGCCTCGACTTTGCTGCGGTCGTAGAGAATGCACGAACTGATCCAGGCCACTTTGTACAGGCGATACTCGCCAGGGGGCAGGGTCTGGCCGACGTGGTAGAGATTAGCGGCGCGGTGCAGGTGCCAGCGTTCCCAGGCCGGGCTGTCTGGTTCGACCACTTCGGGCTGGACCCTGCCATTCCAGTATGCGATCTTCTCTTGCTGCGGGCGGCGGTCGTCGAGGTAGGAAAGTCCGCCAGGGAAGGCTCCCACGAAGCCGCAACTCTGCTCGTGCAGGATCTCAGACAGGCGCGCGACTACCCACGGCTCCATGAACACGTCGTCATCCAGGTAGAGAATGCTGGCGGACTGAGCCGCGCGCAGCAGAAAATCGCGCTGCTCCGCGATGCCGTGAATCTGCGGGCGATGGTGATAGACGACGGAGCCACCGCGCGCCTCGATGAGACGAAACAGATTATTCACCACCTGCTCCTCTTTTACCGCCTGCTGGCTCTGGTCCGCGACCACCACGCGCAGATCGGTGCGCGTCTGGGCGGCGACTCCGCTCAGGGTGTAGATGAGCGAGGCGAGACGATTGCAGGTCGGCAGCAGAATATCAATCATAAGCAAGCACCTTTCAAGAAAAATGGATGGATCGGCTGCTGGCATTGTATGTTGCTCTTTGCCATTCTCACGCCGGGACGGGGCATCAGGCTTCGTGGCTGAGTCTCTTTTGGGCAGAGCTATGCGTAGTATGGGTATCAAAACCTTTCTCGCGTGGCTCTTGAAGCGCCCGCCCTGAGAGGAAAGAAAGACCCCAGGTGGATTTTTTCATCCCGAGATGCAGCCAGCATGCTGAGAAGGAGAGACAGCTATGAACTATGATGCCTTTGCCCCGGATTTGTTAGGGCGTCTGCCAGAGCCGCCGCGCAAGATTGCCCTCCTGCGCACGTCGCGCATCGGTGATTTTCTCTGCGCCGTTCCAGCCATGCGCGCTCTGCGTACCCGCCTGCCTGACGCGGAGATTAGCATGATTACTCTGCCGCTGCTGGTTGACCTGGCCCGGCGTCTGTCTGTGCTGGATCGCGTCTGGTCATTTCCCGGTTTTCCAGGCCTGGCCGACCAGTTTTTTGCGGCGCAGCGGACGGTGCGTTTTGTGCAGACGCTCCAGCGTGAGCGCTTCGACCTGGCTATTCAGATGCAGGGCACTGGCGTCTACTCCAACACGTTCATGCTGCTGCTTGGCGCGCGGACGACCGCCGGCTTTGTGCGTCCTGGCGATCCGCCGGGTTTGCTGGACGCGGCCCTGCCTTATCCGCATCATCTCCACGAAATCGAGTGCGTGCTGGCACTGACCTCTTTCCTGGGCGCTCAACCGGCTGGCACACGCCTGGAATTTCCTCTGACCGAGATCGAGCGCAGGCAGGTACAGTGTCTGCTCGACAAGTGGCCCGCTCCCTGGATTGGCCTGCATCCCTCTTCCAGAGATCCCCGCCGCCGCTGGCCGCTTGAGCGGTACGCCGAACTGGCCGGGGAACTGCTGACCCGTCATGGCGGGACGCTCTTTTTGCTGGGAGACGCCGAAGCGGAGTCGTCTGGTCAGTTTCTCGCCCAATGCCTGGATGAGCGCTGCCTGGATCTCGTCGGCAAAATCTCGCTGACCGCCCTGGGCGCGCTCATCGAGCGCCTGGATCTGCTGGTGACGAATGACAGCGGTCCGGCCCACATCGCCTACGCGCTGAACACGCCCACTGTCACCCTCTTCAATAGCGAGGCCAGCCTGCGCAGCAATGGCCCCCTGCAACCCGGACCCTTTCGCCTGCTGACTCCTCCCTCTTCCTCCGCGCGGAGCGCCGGACAGAACGGATGTATCCAGCACATCCCCGTGACTCAGGTCGCGCAGGCCGCCGCTGAACTCCTCTGCCCTCAGAAAGTGCCCGAATAGACCGAGCAGGAGCGGCAGACTTCGGGCGGCTCGTCCGAGTCGAGTTGATCTCGGAATTGCTGATAGGTCGGTCCATTCCACAAGGTCGCGAAGTCCTGCTGATTCAAGTCGCCCAGGGTGTAGCGATCAGGCGTTGAAATCATGCAGCAGGGCATGGTGTATCCCTGGTAGCTCATATAGGCGCCCTTCCAGGGCCAGTCGCAGCGCTGCCGTCCGGGCGTACCCTGGGGATGGAGACGCACGCGGGTGCGCGGCAGGCGCAGGTCAACCCCCAGCTCTTCCGCCAGCGCGCGCGCCTCGCCAAAATAGCGTTCGACGCGCCGGGGATCTTCACTGAGCAGCGTCTGTTCCTGCACAAAATCGCGCATAGGCAGGTAGTGCGCGGGCAGGCTGGCTTCGCCGAAGTCGTGGCAGAGGTGCTGAACAAACAGGCTATCCACCGACCAGGCGTGAACCATGCGCACCAGCGCGGGCAGTTCGTGCAAATTCTGGCGCATAATCACCATCACCAGGCGAATGCGCGGATACACGCTCTGGCGCTGCTGGCGCAGTTTCAGCAAACCCTCCAGGTTGTTGACCACGCGCTCATAATGGGCGCGGCGGCGAATGCGCTCGTAAGTTTCAGCCGAAGCGCCATCCAGCGAGCCGTGCAGCCATTCCAGGCCGCTGGTGATGCAGCGCTCGGCTCTGCGGGCATTGAGCAGGGTCAGATTCGAGTTGGTGCTGACCCGGATGCCCTTGCTGACCGCGTACTCCACCATGTCGAAGAAGCGCGGGTGCATCATCGGCTCGCCCAGCCCTTGCAGGTGCAGTTCTTCCAGGCCCGGCATCTGATCGAGCGTGCGCGTGAACAGATCGTAGTCCATAAAGGCCAGCGGCCCGTAAGGTGGACCATCCTGGCGGAACTGGATCGAGCACATTTGACAGCGGAGGTTGCATTGCCCGACCGGTTCCATTTGCATATAGGTGGGAAATTTCATGCGCGTGTTCTCCTTCTCATAAAAGCACTTGCCATCTGCGGCTTTCCTCTGCTGCCCTTCTCAGAAGGCGAGTGGCCTGGCTGAAATGCATGCCGATCCGCTTGAGAATGCTGAAGTCTTCAGAGAAACAAGACGCGGAAGATCAGCATGCCTCGCAGACGCCAGAAGAGGGCCAGCGGCGGAATGAGCGCCGACGTGATCAGCATTTCGCCTACATGCGCGGGCGCGCGGGAAGTGTGGGCCAGTCGCCGCCAGCAAAAACGCACCGTCAGCGCCAGCCAGGTCAGCATGGCCAGTATGGCCAGCGGCCAGAGCATACACAGCAGCGCCAGCAGAGTCAGCAGCAGAGCGCCCGTCATCCAGTAATAGTGCCAGAGCGGAGTCGCCTGAATGCGCTGGCGGTACAGCTTCGAGTGCTTTTTGTATAAAAGCGCGTTAAACATTGCTTTGCGCTGCTGAAACAGACTCACCCCCCAGCGCGCGGGCCGCACAGGATGGACCACAACCGCGCTCGGACACCTGATGGCGCGCATCCCGCGTTCCAGCAGCAGAAAGAAGAGATCGCTATCCTCGCGCCAGGCCGCTGTAAAGCGCTCGTCAAAGCCGCCAACCGCCAGCAGGGCCGAGCGCCGGTAGAGACAATTGGCGGTGGCGAACTCGCTCTCTTCCAGGTGCGAGGTGTCGTATTCATAATCGGTCGGCTGAGGCGGTACGGGCACACGAATGCGCCCGGAGACGGCCATGACATCGCCGCGAAAGGCCGCCAGACCCTCGCGCAGCCAGTCGGGCGCGGGCAGGCAATCGTCGTCGGTAAACGCGATAACCTCCCCGCGCGCGGCTCGCCAGCCGAGATTACGCGCTGCCGCCGGACCCCGCTGACCCGTGGTGGACAGATAAAAGACCTGTCGACCCTGCGCCCTGGCCTGCCGGGCGTAGCGCTCCACCTGGAGACGCGTCTGCTTGCTGGCCGCGTCGTCCACAATCACAATCTCGTAATCCTCGGGCGCGAACTCCTGAGCCAGCAGCGCTTCCAGGCAGCGGGCCAGCAGTTCGGGCCGGCGAAAGGTCGGCACGACCACGGAAACCGCTATGCTCATCAGCAGCCTCGCTCTTTTTCCAGCAGGAATGAACCGATGGCCAGCGCGTCCAGCGGCGAGGTCCAGAAACACTCAAGCGCGTCGCGTGGCGTACACACCATCGGTTCCCCGCGTGTGTTGAAGGACGTATTGACCAGCACCGGGACGCCGGTGCGCCGCTCAAAAGCCTTGAGCAGATCATAGTACAGCGGATTTTGCGCGCGGTTGATGGTCTGAATGCGCGCCGTCCCATCAGCGTGGCGCACCGCCGGGATGATCCCCGCTTTGTCAGGCAGGACATCGTAGACAAAAAGCATAAAGGGCGACGGGCCGGCATGTTTGAACCACCGCGCGGCCTCTTCCTCCAGTACCACCGGCGCCACCGGACGAAAATCCTCGCGGTCTTTGATCTCATTGAGTTGGCTTTGCATGGAGGCGTGCAGAGGCGAAGCCAGGATGGAACGAGCGCCCAGCGCGCGCGGACCAAACTCCATGCGGTGCTGGAACCAGCCAATCACTTTGTCCTGCACCAGCAACCCGGCCACTTCCTCGGCCAGATTGCTCATGCGCCGGTAGGGCAGTTTGGCCCGGCGCAAAAATTCCTCGATCTCCTCATCAGAGAAGCCAGGACCGAGAAAGGCGTGATCCATCCTGTACAGCCGTTCGGCGCGTTTGCTCTCCTGCGCATCCACCCATAACGCGGCCCCCAGCGCCGTACCGGCATCGCCCGCCGCCGGCTGCACCCAGATCTGGCGGAAAGGGCCGTGGTCGCGCAACTGCGCATTGAGCACGCAGTTCAGGCCCACGCCTCCGGCGATGCACAG
>DASZXF010000944.1:0-9316 GCA_035546055.1 Ktedonobacteraceae bacterium | reverse complement strand
CACCGTTTTCGCGTTGTTCCGTCGACTGCTGTAGTATCGCACATTTCGTTCGGCCTGTCAAGAGGTTTTCACAGGAATTTTTCGTTTTCCAGAAAATTGCTCTTGTGCTTTTTCAGGTTCCATCTAAACGCTTCACTAACTGGAATCAGGCGAACTGATCCCTTGTGAATGAATAAACTCCTGGAAAAACAATCCGTAGAGGCGCCACATTACCGTGGCCTTTGGCATACATACAGTAGAAGGAAGAGACAGGTGCGCCTATCAGTTTGACAGGTGATTGTCTGTTTCGTTCGTAGCTCGGACATTATGCCACCACCCTTGTCTATTGTCAAGGGGTTTTCAAGTGAATTTTTCCAATTTTATAAAAATCCAAAAAAGTGATTCTGGATTCTCTTTCGCCTGCTTCTACGGGACAAGATAAGCCTGGATTTTTCCCTTCTCTCCGCGTCTAACTAAAAGATTACAGTTTCCAGGACAATTCACCTGGATAAGGAGAAGGCTATGACTGGTATACGCAATGTTATCTCAACCCTTACGCAAAATGGCGAGGAGATCATGGGACCAGAGATCTTGCTCTGGCACTATCCTGACAACAATATTATGAATGGTTCACTGCTGACGGTGGAAAGTAACCATTTCTGTGTTTTGAAGTCGCGCGGGGCTATCCTGAATGTATACGAAACCGGCCAGTACACGGTACAGACGCCTGATCGTCCTCTGTTTGGCTCGATGCAGCAGGCTTTCTACGGCGGTCAAAGTCCCTGGCAGTACGAGGCTCTGTACATCAATCGCGCCAAGCTGGTGCTGAAAACGACCGGGGTGGCACTGTCGCGGGAAATGGCTGAGATGGTGTACAGCGTGGATTACTATATTCACGTGGAGACGCGCGAAAATGCTGTACGCCTGGTTCAGCATATGCCTTATCGCGGCCATACGCTGAATATCCAGGAGATTAATGCTTACGCTGGCCCGGTTATTGAGCAGGCGGTGAACCAGCTGGTACAGGTGACGCCGTTGGAGGCGGTGAACGAGCGCATTCACGATCTTTCGCGCCTGGTCCATGAGCATCTACAGCAGTTTCTGATGGCCTATGGGATTACGCTGGATACGGTGAAGGTGCTTGTCTTCCCGCGCGATGAACGGATGAAGGCGCTCATTTCGCTCAAGGCCTTCGGTCTGAGTGAGCTGGATGCTGTCCGCTATTATACGGCGATGCTGATGGCGGAGCGCGGGGTGGTTTCGGCTCCGAATATGGCGGTGGGCCTGCCTTTCACGATTAATGGAACGCAGACGACTACCAGCACTGATCGTTATACGGTTACCGGTCCGGCTGCCCCTGTGGTGCCTCACGCGACAAAAACCAACTGAGTTTGAGCGCTATGGCGGCAATCTACCTGTGGAAGAAGGATGGGCGAATGGAGCGGCTCTCTCTGCATGTTGCTCCATTCGCCGCCTTTACACGTTTGCTTCTGGAGGGCCACGCATATGAGTTCAGGACCAGCACAGGATCCGCTCATGCAACAATTGCAATTGTTATTGACGGGCTATGGCTATAATTTTTACAATACGACGAACCAGGCGCGCAGTGATGATTTGCTGGTGCGCGAACGGGCGAGCTATTCCCTGGGACAGGCGGTGACGCTGCTTACTACCTTGCGCGGAGAGTACCAACGTCGTTTTATTCCGCCGCTGACGCGCGAAAATCCGTTTCCTCCCCAGGAGGCGATGGCACAGTTACGCGAGATGGAGGAGTTGCAGCAGGCAATTTCAAATGCGGAGTCGCATATTCGCGGCATGTCTGTACCCACGCAGGATCGCATCTGGTGGCGGCTGCGCCAGGAACAAACGCTTCTAGGTCAACTTTTGAGCTTTGATCTGCGCCTGGTGCGGAGCTGCGAGCAGTTGTATGACTTCGCGCGGCAATTGACGCCCGAGGGCTGGAATATGTATAGCGCGGGTACGCTGCGCGCTCAGTTGCAGCAGTTGACTCAGGTGGCGGGAGAGCGCGAGCGTTTTTTGCTCATTCCGCTGTAAGCAAGCAGACGTTACTTGCCAATGCAAAATTCGCTGAAGATGCGCTCCAGCAGATCCTCGCTGGCGGTTTCTCCGGTGACTTCGCCGAGGGTGTGATAAGCGGCGGTGAGGTCGATGGAGACGAAATCAAGGGGCAGTTGCTGGACGAGGGCGCGCAAGCTGGCGCGCAAATGTTCGGCGGCGCTGCGCAGGGCGGCCTGGTGCCGGGTGCTGGTGATCAGCGCTTCTTCACCAAAGGAGGCGCGTCCGGCCAGAACCAGGTTGGCCAGGGTTTCTTCCAGTTCTCCCAGTCCGGCGCCGGTGATAGTGGAGGTATACACGCAGTCAACGCCCGGCCAGAGCTGGCCCACTTCGGCGAGATCGAGCACCTGCTCCTGATCAGCTTTGTTAATGGCGATGAGCAGGGTACGCGCTCTTTCCCCTTCGTCGTGCTCGCTCAAGGGCTGCTTTCCGCCAAAGCCCATGGCGCGCAGTTCGGCGGAAACCTGTCGGTCGTGCTCGCTCAAGGGTGCGGAGCCGTCGAAGACGAGCAGAACAACTTCGGCGCTTTCGGCGGCGGCCCGGCTGCGCTGGACACCGATCTGCTCCACGGGATCAGCAGTGGGTGTGATGCCGGCGGTATCGATCAGGTAGAGAGGAATGCCGCGCAGATTGGCGACCTCTTCAACGGTGTCGCGGGTGGTGCCGGCGATGGGCGTGACGATGGCGCGTTCGGTACGCAGGAGGGCGTTGAGCATGCTCGATTTTCCGACGTTGGGACGCCCAATGATGGCTGTGCGCAAGCCCTGGCGGTACAGGCGGCCCTGCTCGGCGCCGGCCAGCAGATGCTCAACTTTGTCGAGAGCGAGATTGATGAGCGGGCGCAGTTCGTCTTCACGCGGGGTCGGGATATCGTCTTCGGGAAAGTCGATGCTGGCTTCGATGCGCGCGATGACGCCCAGGACAGCATGGCGAGCCTCCTGCACCTGGCTTGAAATGCGCCCCTGGAGTTGCTGCATAGCCAGACGTTGCCCGGCTTCGGTGCGTGCGCTGATCAGATCCATGACTGACTCGGCCTGGGCCAGGTCCAGGCGGCCATTGAGAAAGGCGCGCAGGGTAAATTCCCCCGGATTGGCCAGACGCGCGCCGCTGGTCAGAAGCAGACGCAGTATACGCTGCAATAGTAGCGGTCCACCGTGGCCCTGGATCTCCACCACATCTTCGCGAGTGTAAGTACGCGGCGCACGCATAAAGGCCACCAGCACTTCGTCGAGTGTCTCCTGCGTGGCCGGATCAACAATGCGTCCATAGGTCAGCAGATGCGAAGGCGGCAGACCGTTTGCCTGGCCGGAAAAGCGGAACAGCGGCTGCACCAGGGCAAACGACTCGGCTCCGCTGACT
This sequence comes from Ktedonobacteraceae bacterium, assembly GCA_035546055.1. Classification (GTDB taxonomy): domain Bacteria; phylum Chloroflexota; class Ktedonobacteria; order Ktedonobacterales; family Ktedonobacteraceae; genus Paraktedonobacter. The sequence goes on along the minus strand of DASZXF010000944.1, from coordinate 5,902 downwards.
CTGATAACTCCTATTCCCCCCTGTCCAGGGGGCGTGGCAATGGCGGCAATCGTATCGTTTTGCATGCCTGCATTATACTGTAGCTGCCGCACGCGGGCAAGCCATCCGTCTCAAGAGATAATGCGCTCTGGATGAGTATAGACGTTCATGGTGTGGGAGCGCAGAAAGCCGATGAGAGTAATTCCGCTCTCTGCGGCCAGTTCGACGGCCAGACTTGAAGGCGCGGAAATGGCGGCAATGCAGGGAATGTGTGCCCGCAGAGCTTTCTGAATGATCTCAAACGAGGTGCGTCCACTGACCAGGAGCAGCGCGGCGGTATAAGGCAGGGTGCGCTCAAGTACGCCATGACCGATGAGCTTATCCACGGCATTGTGGCGTCCAATATCTTCGCGCAGCAGGCAGAGCTGGCCGCGCGCATCAAAGAGAGCGGCGGCGTGCAGACCGCCAGTGTGGGAAAAAACGTCCTGGGCCTGGCGCAGACGCTCCGGCAAATTGTAGAGGCAGGACGCGGAGATGCGCACATGATCCTCGGAGATTGCCGCGCCAGCCGCAGCGGTAGTACACAGAATATCAGCGATGCTGTCTTTGCCGCACAGTCCACAACTGGCGGAGACGGTGAAATGACGTTGCAGAGCGGTCGCGGCCAGCTTGCTCATCAACGGTTCGCGCAAACGTATGTCCACGACATTGACCAGAGGCAGACCATCGGAGTCGCTGGCCGGACGCACAGCCACAACATCCTCCGCTTGCTGAATCAATCCTTCACTTAACAGAAAGCCGCACGCCAGTTCAGCATCGTGACCCGGCGTGCGCATAATTGTTGCCAGGGCACGCTCGCCCAGACGAATCTCCAGCGGCTCCTCAACGGTGAGATACTCCTCTCGCTCAACCCGCTCGGCCTCCTGCCAGTGCGCCACCGGGGCGCTCATCACTCGCTCAGGATCGAGGGGAGAGCGCCAGAAAGCGGGCTGCGTCATGCGCGGCTACCTCCTCTGCTGTTCATAGCGCCCCATAGCGCGCAGGCTACCTGTCGTGCGTGCAGGCGCGGCGGAGACCGGCGGCAGGTACTGGCGCTTAAAGTAATATTTACAAATGCCTGGTTTGATGGGATCTGGCGGCTCAATGGCGACCAGTCCCCAGCCTTCCTGCTCCAGCCAGCTCCAGGCCTCATATTCTTCATCAAAATCACGGACAACATCGCCGGCAATACGAAAAACCATCGTTCCCAAAAGATAGACATGTTCCCAACGTGCCATAATCGTTTCCTTCATCTATTGTAATCGATATTCAAAGAGAATCAACGTCTACGTCTGAGTGTATTGGGGATTCGCGATTTTTGCATCTTTGTCATGGTCTGGCCTGGAACTCTTTTTCAATTGACGCCCCTTCCTGGCAATGTTAGGATATGCGAAAGAGAAGGGTCCACTTTTTTGGAAGAGGGACAACGGATGCATCAATATGTGAACGCCAGCAATGAACTTTTGCGCAAACGAGGCTACCGGCTCACACCGCAGCGCTATATGATTATGAGCGTGATTCAGGAGGCACAGGAGCACCTGAGCATCGAACAAATCGCCGAGCGCGTGCAGGAGCGCAATCCCTTTGTGAGCCTGTCAACCGTTTACCGCACGCTGGAATTGTTACGCGAACTGGGCCTGGTGCGCGAAAGCCATCTGCCGGGGGAACAGCCGCGCTACGAGATCGCAGACGGCAAAGCTCATCATCATCTCATGTGCCGCAAATGTCACGCGGTTATTCACCTGGACGAACAACTGCTGGGCAATCTCCACGAAAAGTTGCAGGAAGAATATCTCTTCCACAATCTGACGCTCGATCTGGTTGGTACAGGCTTTTGCCAGGCCTGTTGGGAAAAAATGCAGAGCAAGACGCCCAAGGACGATAAATCAGCCTGAAAGCTGGTATGCGGGCCGATGTCAGGTATGGCCCAGCAGACTGCGATAGATCTGCACCAGATGATGCGCATGGTTATCCCAGCTCTGTTGAGCGTCGAGAGCTTCGGCTTCTTCCTCTTGCAGAATGAAATCCATCTGCTGCGCTTTAATCATGGCCTCGGCCAGTGATTCTCGACTGGCGGGCACATAGGGCACGCTGGCCCGCGACGGCAGCAGACCGCTGAAACGCGGCAGATCGGGAGCAATGACCAGGCGTTCGTAGGAAAGAGCCATATGGGCATTGGCCAGCGAACCGGCGCTGTGAACGGCGAGATGGGGAAAAACCTGAGCATTACAGGCTCCCATATAGAGGGGGAGATCCTCTTCGCTCCACTTTTCGGAGCAGGCATGCACCTGGGGATCACGAGCGATCAGGCGCAAAATACGCGCGGAGAAGTTGCTATCCACCGGATCGCCCACCAGCAGGAGGCAAACGCCTTCCTGGCTCTCTTCTCTGCGACTTCCCTGCGTGAGCAGATAAAAAGCTTCCAGCAAAAAGAGGATTTCGCGCTCAGTGTGCAGAGGAGCCAGGCACAGATAGACAAAACTGGCCGACTCAGGCAGACCCAGGCGCTCATAAGCGTCCTTGCGCGCCAGAGCAGGCGGGCAATGTCCCCGGAAGCCGGGCTGAGGAAGCGGACGCACCCGCTTGCGCAGGCGGCGCTCGCGATACAACAAATTCGGCTGTTTGCTTGAACTGAGAATAGCATGGCTGGCATGAAAAATCTTGCGCTCAAAGAGCCGCCGCTCGCGGAAAGGCGTCCCCTGCGCGCTCTGCCACCAGCCGCCTGTATCTGTAGATACAATGCGTAAACCCCACCTGCGGGCCAGCCAGAGACGGAAGAACAAATGCTGGCGCTGACGTTGCGTGAGTTCCATGGCGCCGGGGCGATAGAAATGTAAAATCCCCACGGCCTGGCTATGATAACGGCGGTGCCGCCAGAGCCAGCGCAGCGGAATTTCTGGCTGTCCCGCAAGATAGCGCACTTCCTGTTTGTCCAGTGTGCTGGTGAGCAGATCAAACGAAAGATCAGGTCGATCAGCATGCACGACCAGTACGGCAGGCATATCCAGATCAGAGGGCAGGTGCTCCAGGTATATCAAGCGCTGAATCAGGCGTCCCCAGCTATGCGACTGTTCCATAGCCGCCAGCATTTGCTCGGTGGTGGGACGATTGGCCAGGCGGATCAGCGGTCCTTCCAGGAAAAAACAGCGCGCGAAATGGCGAAGTTCCTGCCAGACTTCCTGCCAGACCTCCTGCGTACTCTCTCGCCGATGATGCCGGTAATGGAGCATGATTTCTGAGCGCCCCTGCCAGTAAGAGCGTCCGACAAAATACGCCTTGTGCAGACGCGCGGAGGTCGCGCGGTGCATCACCAGCGCTCGCGGCTCGTACCAGAGCGTGTATCCTCCGTCGCGCAAACGGCGGCAGAGATCGGCTACCTCAACACTGGCGGGAAAATGAGCGCGTTTACTTAAAAAGGGCGAGAAGTAGTTGATTGCATGGAGAACCTCGCGTTTAACAGAGAAGGCGCAACTGGCAAAATTATCGGCGGCATCGACGAGCTGACGGCGTTCGTTGTCCGGCGAAAAATAGCCCAGAGTGACCAGCAGTTCAGGGACCATCCAGTGCGGACTGGTCATATCCCAGTGAATATCCACGCGCATACCCACGGCGTCAGCACCAGTTTCCTGATATGCCTCCCAGAGATGATGAAGCATCTGCGGATCGATCAGAGTATCGTCATCCACAAAAACGACAATATCCCCGCTGGCGGCCAGCAAACCCGCATTACGAGCATAGGCCAGACCATTTTTCGGCTCGGCAAGGCAGCGAACGCGCCAGGCATCCTCCGCGTTCTGCTGATCGCCAGCGCACGTCTGAATATAGGAATTGACGGCTGACACCGTGCCATCTCTTGAGCCATTATCAACCACGATCACCTCGAAATCGGATAAGGGGATCGTCTGACGGCGCAACGTAGCCAGGGCAGCCAGGACAAAATTTCGGCGATTGTAGGTACAGAGAACCACGCTAAAACGTGGCGGACGCCCCTGGCGACCACGCGTTTCCTTTTTTTCGCGTCTGGCAGTTCGGCTGCGCGAGTGGATAGTCATATGCGTTTCTCCTCCTGCACATTCTCTTCTTCACGCTAATCCGTCGTAAGCGTTTTCTCCCCCGTTGAAGAGAGCAAAAAAGGCAGTTTCAGGCGCGCGGGAAATGGCTCCCCTCTGTGAGCGACTCCGGCAACGCGCGGCTTCTGCCTCCGCTGCTGCTTCCCCCTGGCGGTGACTGCCTGAGTAGAGGCAGGAGCGGAGCACAAGAAAACACGTAGATCGGGCACCATCGCTGGCTCCGGGAGGACTTCCGCGCACCATTGCATACACCAGTATTCTTCGTCCACATCACACCTCACGTCCACTCTGTTACGCGCTGGCAGCTTCGTATTTTCCGCGCTCACTATACACTATGACACTGCTGTGCAAATTGAGATATCTTTCTCCAATGTATTTTTAAAGTCACGCATGTAGATGAAATAAAGGAGCCTCTTGCCTTCGTTGAGAGAAAGATCACCAGATAAGCACATGCAATAGTTTATGGTTAGCGATGGGTAAAGATCTTTCTTATCAGTTAAGAATTGAAAACATGAAATATGACGCATTTCTTAACCACCTCCGCTGAAAATCAACATAATCGTAACCGGATTCTTTCGCTAAACCGCCCGGGCGCTCTGTATGGTATTAAGGGTACGTGGGTAATCGGGTAAAAGTGAACCCGATACCATACGAGCTGTGTTGTTGTAAAGGTGGATGGTTGTGTGGTTGGATGGAAAACAAACTCAGCAAGCCGGGGTGGCCTTTGATGTTCATTCATCGTTGATCTTTATTGAAGCAAGCGAGGGAGCGTTCGACGCGCTCCGCTCAGTTGCCAGGCGCATTCGCCGTCAGCTTCGCGCCTATGATAGTGTCTTGCAGCGGGAAACAGTCTGCGCGCTGCTGCTGCCTGCGACGCCTTTCTCAGGGGCGCAGGCCGTGGCCGGACGCCTGGCTCCGCTGCTTAGCGGCTTTCCCTGTCAGCTCCATGTCTATCATGGTGCAACCGCTCTGCTGGTGCTGGAACGCCTGCGCGCGGCGGGCGCCAGTCCGCTCAGCGTGGAGGAAAGCGAGGAGGCCCACTCTCCAGGCGCTTCCTCACAGCAAGCCCGCCAGACCAGGGGGCAGGAACAATCCGCCAGACCCTTGCCGTATCTGGCGTTCCTGTCAGATTATCCCTCGTCGCATCTACTGCATCTCTTCCCGTATGACCTGGCCTGCCGCTACCAGTGCGTGCCGGTGGGTAGCGAGCGCAGGGCGTTGACCCTGGCCACCTGTCACCGGCTGAACCGCGAAATTGTAGCTCATCTGAGTACAGCGACGCGCCGGGAGATTTTCCAGGTGCGCTGTGAGATGACCATTATTGACGAGGTTCTCCGCTACTGGCAGCGCATACAGGAACTGGCCTCGCATGAGAGTGCAAAGATGCATACACGTGAACAATGTCGTCCTTCCAGGTAGAAAGAGAAGTGTGGTATGTCGCAAGTGCTGTTGATTGGGATCAGCGGATTGGACGCCGATCTTTTACGCGTATACGGGCCATCGTTGCCAAATCTACGCCGGCTGATGCTGGAATCGCCCTTTCTCGACCTGAATTCGACTATTCCGCCGGAGCCTGTGCCGGCCTGGGGCAGCGTCTACACTGGTCTGAATCCAGCCAACCATGGCATGCTGGCGAGCATGGATTGTCTGGAGAGAACTATCCCGGAGACGCAGCATCTCCAGGATGAACTTTTCTGGGAAACAGCCGCCCGCGCTGGCAAACGCGTCTGTGTGCTCAACCCTTTGCTCTCAACTCCGCAACCGCTCACGGGACTGACGCTGGTGCCCCCGACACCCTGTCCGGCGCAGGATAT
>DASZXF010000943.1:0-1763 GCA_035546055.1 Ktedonobacteraceae bacterium | reverse complement strand
TGCAGGTGCCTAAAGTGGCGAAAAATGTCGCGGCCAGGGCCAGTACGGTTGAGCAGCGGGTGGACCAGGGGAGCGAGCGTGTGGCCAGCGCGGTGATCGAGTTTCACGCGCGTACCGCCATGGTCAAAGGGATGGCGAAAGCGTTCTTCTTGCCCGGTCTGACGAAAACGCGCGTTGTGCCACCTGTGGCGCAGCCAGTTGTTCAGGAAGAACAGCGTGAGGAGGAGCCGCAGGTGGTGGTGCGGACCCATGAGGAGCAGCCTCCGATGGAGCAGGAGATCATCATCACGCAGACAACCCGTTAGACAAGGAACCGCAGCGTTTGGCTATTCAACATATCATCGGCTCGTTTCGGCGCTATACGCGTTTTCAGCGCAATGCCCGCCTGTATCTCCTCAGCAATGCGCTGAGCGGCATGACCACCGGCATTTTTCTGGTGTTGTATAACCTCTATCTGACCTCCCTGGGCTATCAGGCGGATTTTGTCGGGGCTGTGCTCTTTGTGGGAACCATCGGCGGAGCTATCGCCATTTTTCCTGCCGGTCTGCTGGTGGATCGCTGGAGTGAGAAGTGGATTTTGCTTGGCACCGGCCTGTTAATCGGCCTGGTGGGTATCGGAGCGATCCTTTTTCGTCAGCCGGGACCGCTGCTGGCCAGCGCTTTTTTGACGGGGGTAGCGACCGCTTTTCTGCTGGTCATCAACGCGCCTTTTCTGACTCGCAACAGTCTGCCCGCTGAGCGCCCGGACCTTTTCAGCCTGAATATTGTGCTGACCCAGATTACGACGGTGCTGGGCGAGATCCTCGGCGGTGCGCTGCCCCTCTGGTTCGCGCATAGTCCCTGGTGGATGTCTCCTCTGCCTCCCTGGCTCAACTGGCTGCTGGCCAGTCAGCCGGGGGCGCGTTCGTATCAACTGGCCATGCTGGTGGCCGGGGTGATCGCCATTCCGAGCTTTCTTCCGCTGTTCTGGCTGCGCGAGGAGCGCCGTCAGCCTGGACAGGCGCGCGACTTCGCTAGGCAAACCTGGCGCTTGCCCTGGCGGGACTGGCTGGCCAGGGCGCGCGAGTGGACGCGTCCGCCCGCTCTGCGTTTGCTGCTACGTAATCCTGTGAGCGCGCTGGTGCTGGTACAGGTCTTGACCGGTCTGGGAGCCGGTCTTTTTATCCCGTATTTTAATCTTTTCTTCGTCCAGCATCTTAAAGCCACGTCGGCCCTCTTTGGTCTGATCGACGGTATCGCCAATGGTCTGCTCGCCCTGACCACCCTCCTGGCCCCCTGGCTGGCTCGCAAGCTTGGACGTGTCAACAGCATCATCCTCACTCGTCTGAGCAGTCTGCCCCTGCTGCTGATCATCGGCTTCACCACCTCGCTGCCCCTGGCGGCGGTGCTCTATCCCCTGCGTCTGGGTTTGATGGACATGGCGGCGGGTATCCTGCTCGTTTTTTCCATGGAAGAAGCCCCGGAACAGCATCGGGGGCTGGCCAACAGTCTCTACCAGGCCGCCTTTCAGGTCGCCTGGGCGATCACAGCCTCGCTGGGCGGTGTGGTCATCGTCGCGGCTGGCTACAGTCCGCTTTTCGTCGGCGCGGCCTGCTGCTATTCTGCTGGCCTGCTTTTGCTCTGGGGACGTTTTGGACGGCGCCGGAGAGATGTGCAAGCCCTGGCCAAAGAATCCGTACTTTCAAACACATGAGTTATTCTTATGTTTGTGTTCTGCCAGCCAGGCGCAAGCGCCGTTGACACAGGCATGAACAGGCGGGGGG
>DASZXF010000942.1:0-1615 GCA_035546055.1 Ktedonobacteraceae bacterium | reverse complement strand
TCCCTTTGCCCGTTCCAGCTCTGGCTGGCCGCGAGCGATACACACGGAGAAAATCTTCTTCCTGGCGTAGAGCAAACGGATTGCTTTTCGTTTTCTCTACAAGAAACGCCTGCCCTGTCAGGAGATGCAGATCAATCTCTTCATACTCGCTGGTCCTGGGGTGCGGTTTCCCTACCAGAAGAAGGGTTTCGCCGGTGCGGGTATTGCCCTCGCCCGGCTCATGCCAGTAAAATTCGGCCTGCGCATCAGAGGCAAAGGCCCGCAAAAAAAGGGTTCCGCAGTTGCGATGCGCGTATAATTCGTACACGCGCGCACCGCATTCACAGTGCAGACGCGGACTCAACCAGAGCGCTCCGAGCGGACCGGCTTCGCCGTCCGCCGCTCTTCTGGCATGACAACGAGGATTGATACAGGCGTAGACAGGTGGAAGGCCGCGAAAGAAGAGATGAGCGCGTACCGGGAGCAGGGGACGCCCATCAGCGGTTCTTGCGGCTGCCGCCAGGGAGAGGAGCGCGCTGGTGGGAATGCCACGAGCTTCTTCGGTGAGTTGAGGAAAGAGTTGCCCGGCAAGGTGCTGAAAGGCTGTTGCCTGGCCAGACGTAATAGTCCAGAGACGCCGAAATGTCTGGAGTGTAGAAAGGTGCTGACCGAGGTAAGCAGGCACCATGTCCATTTCCGGTGGTTCAGGCCAGCGCATATTACGAGCGAGACGCGCTATGGCTGCCTGGGCAGGCGCGGGATGAGCCGCGCGCTGTGTAAAGGCAGACAGATCGAATGCGCTGAGCGCCTCTCTTTCTTGCTGAGGGTCTCTGCTCTTTTCCGGCGCTATCTGTGGCGGATCAAGGCGTTTGCCCTGGATAATGGTAAAGTCAATGGTTCCCGGAAAACGCGTGCCTACAAGGTCGCGGGCAAAGTTGAGCACATCGCTGGAACCATGCTCACCAGGGTCCAGGCTGGCACTGGTGAGAATATACCGCACCCGTTCGCGACTGATGCCCAGACGAGCGTGCAAACGGCGCAAGAGCAACGCGATTTCAGAACCGGTCACGCCGTTGTAGAGATGCGCTTCATCCAGCACGATGAGCAGAGTATTGGCCTCATCTTCCGCCAGCCAGGCAGCAGTTTGCTGAAAAAGACTCTGTTCGATGGGACGCATCAACATGTATTCTAGCATTGAATAGTTTGTCACCAGCACATCAGGACACCATTGCTGGATCTGGTGACGCGTGTAAAGCTCTACATCGTCCTTGCCTGGTGTGGCATTCCCTGCAAGAATCGCCTGACGTAATGCCGCAAGGTCAAGCGCGGGCCAGCGTCCGCGTTGCTTGAGTTCGTTCGCCTGCTCCGGCTGCCTGTCTTCGAGCTGGAGATAGTAGTCGAGCAGCGGGAGTAATTGTTGGGCATTCCTGTCTTTACTCATTACGCCGGGATAGGGCGTGCGCGAGGTGTACATGCCAAAACGCAGCGGACGGTCAATGCGGGCCTGTTGGCGAAGCCAGTCGTTGAGACGAGGATGGCGAAAAATCTGCCGCAAGCGCGTAAGCTGATCGTTCACCAGCGCATTCATCGGGTAGAGCAGCAGGGCGCGCATCCCCGGTAAACGAAAACTGGCGGG